>JBDSHD010000233.1:0-5668 GCA_039918655.1 Dehalococcoidia bacterium
CTTGCGATGGCCAGTCACCACGTGGATGTCTGGCCCCCACAGCGCTGGCCGGGGTCTGGCCGATCGTTTGGCCGACTTGCCGCCCGGCAGACCGTCTGGCTTGTGGGCTTAGTGAAGGGGTCTGTCAAGGCGCGGAAGGTGGTCCTGTGAGGCTGGCTAACCATCCCGCCATCGAGGTGCGGGATCTCGTGATGCAGTTCCCTCAGCAGCAGGGCTGGAAGGCCCTGTTCAAGCGCGAGCCGGGAAAAATGGCGTTGCGGGGCATCAACCTGACCATCCCGACCGGAGAGATCTTCGGGATGCTAGGTCCCAACGGGGCTGGCAAAACGACGCTGATTAAGGTGCTCACTACGCTCACCATCCCCTCGTCCGGCGAGGCGCTGGTGACAGGACTCGACGTCGTCAAGAGCAGTATCGAGGTGCGTAGCCGCGTTGGCGTTGTGTACGGGGACGAGCGCACGTTCTTCTGGCGGCTCTCAGCATTCGACAACCTCCTGTTCTACGCGGCGCTGTACCACATCCCGGAGAAACAAGCCCGACGGCGCGCAGCCGAACTGCTTGAGATGGTGGGGCTCAGAGAGGCGATGCACCTCCGCATGCATCACTACTCATCCGGCATGAAGCAGCGCGCGTCGATCGCCCGCGGGCTTCTGAACGACCCGGACATCCTGATCATGGACGAGCCGACCCGAAGCCTTGACCCGATCGCGGCCCAGGAGTTGCGACGCCTGGTGAAGGATCGCGTGGCCGACGGGCAGCGCACCGTGCTCGTGGCGACAAACATCATGGCGGAGGCCGAATACCTCTGCGATCGGATCGCATTCATCAATCGTGGCCAGATTCAACTTGTGGGAGAGATCGAGGACCTTCGCGGAATCCTACAGTCCGAAGAAAAGCACGAACTGGTGGCAGGCGGAGTCTCGCTCGCGGCAGTTGAATGCCTGCGGACGCTACCGGGCGTGGACGCTATGAACGTCGCGACTGACCAGGACGGCCGTGTCCGCCTCGGACTGACGGTTAGGCGCGAGATGCCGGTCATGCCGACGGTCGTCCGCGCCATCGTCGATTTGGGCGGAGACGTTTGGTCAAGTACCCCCAGCGAACTCACGCTCGACGAGATGTTCTCGATCGTCGTCGAGAAGAGCCAGGCGGTGACAGGCCTGCGCGAGAAGGTGCCCGTATGAGCGTCGCGTGGGCCTTCCTCCGCCGCGACTACTTGATCTGGAGCAGCTATCGCATGTCTGCGTTCTGGCAAGTGGCCGGCGTGTTCATGACACTGGGCCTCGTTTACTTTGCGGGCACAGCGATCGGCGATCGCTCGGAGATCATTACGGAGGAAGACGGAAGCTACATCGCGTTCGTACTGTTGGGTGTGGCGTTCATGGACATACTCCTACAGGGACTCAGTTCACTGCCACGCGCCATCGGTGACAATCAGCGCGCCGGGACCTTCGAGCCGATGCTGCTCGCGCCGATCACGGCGGGTAGCATGATTGTGGACTTCTGGCTCTTCAAGTTCCTTTTCTCGACATTCCGCATGATCATCATGATCACCTTTGGCGTAGTAGTCCTTGGTTTCTGGGGGAACGCGAACCTGCTGACCGTCCTGGCGGTGCTAATACCGGCCCTACTGACATTCATGGCCATGGGCGCGCTCTCCGCCAGCTTCATCATCCTCGTCAAGCAGGGCGACCCAATCCTGGTGGCCTACGCTGCCGTGACTGCTATCCTGGGCGGCGCCATATTCCCTGTCGACTCCTTGCCCGATTGGATTCAGCCTATCACTCAACTCCTTCCCCTAACGCACGCACTCAGCGGCATCAGGGCGGGCTTTAACGGTGCGTCTGTCAATGAAGTTGTCCCCCAGATTGCAATCCTGACGGCGATGGCTGCCATGACAATGCCCCCGGGTATCTTCGCGTTTGACTGGGCGCTGAATCGCGCCCGACAGGAAGGTTCCCTTGGCGAGTACTAAGGCTAAGGAGCGCGTCGTTGCGCGGAAGGACTCTACGTCCCACTCCGCGCTGCCGTCCGTGTCGGTGATCGTGCCGACGCGTAACCGTGCCGATTCGCTGCGCCAACTACTCCACTCGCTTTCAGCCCAGGTCTATCCGGCTGCGCGGATAGAGGTCATCGTCGTCGACAACGAGTCAACGGACGAGACCGAGATGATAGTGGGTCAGGCGGCCGCCGTTGCGCCGTTCGCGATCCACTATCTCCGGAAGCAGAACGACGGACCCGCTGCATCGCGCAACCGCGGTGCAGAGATGGCCACCGGCGATATCCTCGCCTTTACGGACAGTGACTGCATTCCGTCCCCGGGCTGGGTTCGGACCGCGATCGCCGCGTTTAAGCCCGAGGTTGGAGTTGTTTGCGGCCCGATACACCCGTTGGAGATTGGGCAGGAGCAGCCGTTCTTCACACATCAGATCCACCTCGTGAACCGCGAGGACGGCCTCTACCCAACCGCCAACGTTTTCTACCGGCGCCATGTTTTTCTGGAGCTCGGTGGCTTCGACGAAGACATGCGAGCGTACTCGTGGGGCCAGCCCGTGGGCGGCGACGACACGATGATGGGATGGCGCGTGCGCCGGGCCGGCCACACGTCTCAGTTCGCGGATGGCGCGGTCGTCTTCCACCAGGCCACGCCGGTGTCTCCGCGGGCATACCTTTTCAGTACTCTCGCCGCGCAGATCCTGCCGAAGCTCGTTGTGACCATTCCGGAGCTGCGCGAGACGTGCTTCTACCATCGATACTTCCTGCATAAGCAGAGTGCGGTGTTTTACCTGGCACTCCTCGGGCTAATACTCAGCCGGAAGACACCATTGGCTGTATTGCTTGCCGTACCCTGGCTGCAAACAACCTGGCCCGCTCTCAAGGTCGACGCCTGGCCACCGAAGCGGTGGAGCCGTGCCGCCCTGCGCCTTGTCCTGGCGACTGAAAGTTCAGCGGTGCTGGCGGCCACGTTGCTGTTCAGCAGCGCGAGGAACCGGAGGTTGGTCCTGTGAGCGTCGTGCCCGTCGTTCGCAACGGCGCCGCCAAGACGTTTCTGCGGTCAATCGATGCTACCAGCTACGAAATCGTCGCTCGCGGTGGCCCGAAGGCGGCAAGGCCATCGATCTCGGTCATCGTTCCGACATACGAGCGGGAAGACATGGTGGCACAGACCATCGACGCGATACAACGTCAGGACATCCCCAACAGCGCGTACGAGATCATCGTTGTCGACAACGCCTCCGCCGACGGGACGACAGGAGTGCTAAAGGCGAAGGCGCGGCGCAGCCCGGTGCCCTTCACCGGAATTCGAATGAAGGAAAACCTTGGACCCGCTGTCTCCCGCAATGCGGCGCTTACTCTGGCTCGAGGCGATCTTGTCGCCTTCACCGACAGCGACTGCGTCCCAACTGGTGCATGGCTGCGCTCCCTCGTCATCGCTGCGGCTCAGGGTGTGGGTGTGGTGCAGGGCCACACCATAGCGCACCCGTCGCAGCCGCAGCCGTTGTTCAACCACTTCATCGAGACCAATGGACTGGACGGTTCGTTTTCCACTTCGAACGTCTGCTATCGTCGCGAAGCGGTCGAGGCGGTCGGCGGTTTTGACCCCGGCTGCACGTACTGGGAGGACGTAGACCTCGGTTGGCGCGTACGCCGGGCCGGTTGGAAGGCGGTCTACGCACCAACCGCCCTTGTTCACCACCAGGTAATCCGGCTATCAGCGATGCAGTGGTTACTCCATGCGAAGAACTTCTCCAACTGGCCGGCCAAGGCGTCGCGCTACCCGGAGTTCCGGCAACATTTGTTTGGTCGCATGTGGGCCAGCTCATGGCACCCTCTGTTCGAGGCGGCTCTCCTTGGGCTGGTGCTCACGCCGGTAAACCGAAGATTCTTGTTACTGACGATACCCTACTTGGCGACTTTCCCGGTACGCGGCCGTTTGACCGGCCGCGCACCGATACTCCGGGCGGCGGCGAACGTCGCCCGCGACACCGTTTCGTTCACAGTCCTCGTGGCGGGTAGCGTTCGCCACAGGAGCCCGGTCCTCTAGGGCCAGAGAGGGGCGTGATTAGACATGCAACTTGACGACTACTTGAGGGTGATGGTGAAGCGCTGGTATGTGCCGGTCATCCTTCTCCTCATGGCTCTGGCAGGCGCGTTCCTGTACAACTACATATCCGCGACACGCACCGCCGAAGGCAAGCTTGCCGTCCCGCTCGCATCCTTCACCGCCTACGACAATATCGTCAACGGTAGGGCGCTTGCCGAGCGCGTCGCAGCCAGGTTGAACGACGGCACCACGGCTGAGGAGATAGACAACCAGATGGCAGGTGGCTTTGCGACCGGGGATCGCCTGTTGCCGCAATACGGCGTGAGCGCCACGGACGAAGATAGTGCGCGTGCACAGGTCATTGCTAACATCGCCATGGAGGAGAGCATGGTCCTCTTCCGCGAGACCCAGGAAGCACAATTAGAATACATTCAAACGTCTTACAGAGCTGAGCGTGACAAGGCGGAAGAGGAAGCGCTCGCCGCCCACGAGGCTTTCGACCGGTTCCAGGCGAACAATAACGCTTATGGCCTCCCCACGCGCATAGCACAGCAGGCGCAACTCGTTTCGGAGCTTCGACTTGAGAACGGTCTCGCCACTGCTCTGGAGGGATCGGGCGCCGCGACCGCATCCGGCGAGCTCTCGGGGACGCAGGCAGAACTCGATCGCCTGCTCACCCTTCAGCCGGAGTACAACAGCCTGAAACTGGCGGCGAAACTGCTGGAGGACGAGATTAATGGTCTAGAGGCCCAGATCCGTTCCCTGGAACTCGGTGGCTCGGGCTACGATTCGGCGAGAGAGGCCGTGCAAGCGGAATTGGATACCGCTAATTCGGAGTACGCGGAAGCCAATACAGCCGTCACGACGTTCCTTTCGGCCAACGGCATCAGCGACCTCGATGCGGCTATCCGCGAGCAGCAGCAGAGAGTCAATGACCTCATACTTCTCGATGTCACGGGCGGCGTCGAGACCACGATCGGCCAGAGCCTGGCTACCGCTGCAGCCGCCCTTGAACGCATGAGGAGCCTGCAACCCGAATACAACCGTCTGGCCCGCGCAGTAGAAGATGCGGAAAAGATTCTGGACATACGCGAAGAGCAGGACCTCTTCGTCGTACAGTCGACGTTACCTACTACCAACCAGGTGGAAGTCGTGGAGCAAGCGCAGCTAAAATCCGTCTTCTTTTGGACGGCCATCCGCTACGCCGTAGCTATCTTCGTCGCCGTCTTCCTCTCACTGTTGTTGGTGTACGTGCTGTGCTTCTTCGAACGAATACCGCCAACATTGAGCAACCTGGAGAAGGCGCTTGGAAAGCCGGTCATCGGCCGGATTCCAAAGGCTGCGTCACTGGGAGGTCGATCATGAAAGTAGCAGTACCGGGCGCCAGCCGGCTAAACCATGCCCTGAAGGCCCTTTCCGGCGTTCGCAGCGAGAGTGCCGGGTCTACCACCAAAGTGCGTATAGCGGCAGCGGCAGAGTCATTCCGACTACTCGCCCTGAATCTTCGTATCCTGCTGCCCGGAGCCGATGTAGTCGCCCAGGAGCTTCCAGTCTGCCTCAGGGTGCTCAGCGGCAGCGGCCTCGATCGTGGACGCCAGCTCCGGCTTCAGGGACTTCTGGTCG
>JBDSHD010000234.1:0-3008 GCA_039918655.1 Dehalococcoidia bacterium
CAAGGTTCTGGCTTAGACAAGCACACCGAGGACGATCCCCTGTTCGATGCCGCAAGGGAGCTAGCCGCAGAGCACTCACGAGTCTCGACATCGCTGCTCCAGCGGCGCCTGCACGTCGGCTACCCACGCGCCGCCCGCCTCATCGACATGCTGGAGGAGGAAGGCGTGGTGGGCCCCTCAGAGTCCGGGCAGTCCAGGCAGGTGTTGGTTGCCGAACGCGACGAATTCGCCGATGACCTCGACCTCGACAACGGCGACCGCTTCGAGTAATTCGTTAGCTTCCCTATCCTGCCATCAGACTTCTCAATAGATACCGTCCGGCACCTTGACAACCTTCTGGTAAGTGGTAATGTCATAAGTGACTACTGATGACTGGAGGTGCAGGGCCTATGATGAGACTCCACTCCCTCTACGGGTGTTTTCAGGTTGACTTAGTGAGGTCTTCTGCGCACGTGGCCTGACGGTGAAAATAGGCGCGCAGAGGAACTCCAAAACGCCGAGCGGCTAACGACAAACGGCTTGAAATGCCCATCGGTTCGTATGAACCGTAACGTAGACGCCGAAGGCGGACAATCGAATGCAAAACCCCCCGGCAAGTCCGGGGGGTTTTCGTTTCTCCCGAAACCACTTGACCACTTTCTGCCGTCAGCCTGACACTGGTTCCATCAGCACCATCCCGACGTTCGCTCCGCCCACACAAACTCCAGACCTCGCAACCCTGCGAAGTGTCTGCGCCGAGCCCTACGGATTCTGGCTCGACAGTGCCGTCCAACACAAGGACGCGGGTACCAGGTCGTTCTGGGGAGCAGGGCCCACGGCAATCCTTACCTCTCGCGGGCGGTCAGTAAGTATCGAGCGGGTCCGAGGCGCGACCGAGCGGTTCGACGGAGACCCGTTCGCGATCCTGAGAGAGCTTCTTGCGGAGCATGCACACCTCGCCGAGGGTGCCGCCGTCGGCTATCTCGGATACGGCCTTAAGCGCCACATCGAGACACTGCCGGATACAGTCCTTGACGATCTGGAACTCCCGGACTGCAAGCTCGCCTTCTATGACCGGATACACGAATTCGATGCCCGCACTCTCTACCTAAACGCGTCAGACCGCAGTCCCGGCCTCAGTGGGACGGACTTCACGTCGAGCTTCACCCGCGACGGGTACGAAGCCACCGTGGAGGGGGCCCTCGCTTACATCCGGGCAGGCGACATCTACCAGGTGAACCTATCGCAGCGATTCGCGGTGCCGTGCACAGACGATCCGTTCGATGTTTACCTGCGCCTCCGGAGCGAATCGCCGGCGCCATTTGCCGCCTTCATCAACTACCCTGACTTCTCGGTTCTCTCATCCTCCCCCGAGAGATTCCTGCATTACCGGCCAGAAGACAGGCGCATCGAGACCAGGCCGATCAAGGGAACACGGCCCCGTGGCCGTGACGAGGTGAGCGACCGGGCACTCGCCCGCGAACTATTGCAGAGCGAGAAGGACCGCGCCGAGAACATCATGATCGTCGACCTGCTCCGGAACGACCTGGGGAGGGTGGCGCAAATTGGCTCGGTGAACGTCACGGGCCTTCTCGAGCTGGAGACGTTCGCCGGGGTGCACCACCTCGTTTCAACGATCGAAGCCCGGCTGAGGACGGACCGAGACGTCGTCGACCTCCTTCGGGCGGCATTCCCGGGCGGATCGATCACCGGCGCGCCCAAGATCCGGGCGATGCAGATCATCGACGAGCTCGAACCCGTCTCGCGTGGGGTTTACACCGGCGCCATCGGGTTTATGAGGATGAGCGGCGAGATGGATCTCAACATCGCGATTCGCACAATCGTGATGAAGGACGGGACGGCTTCGTTCTCCGTGGGCGGCGGCATCGTCGCCGATTCCGACCCGGCGATGGAGTACGATGAGACGCTGCATAAGGCAGCCGGCATGATCCGGGCGCTGGGAACCGCAACGTGAGCGTCGTCTACCTCAACGGCGCATTCGTTGTGGACAGCGAGGCGCGAATACCGGTGAACGATCAGGCTGTGCTCTTCGGACGTGGCATATACGAGACCTTCCGTGCACGACAGGGCACTGTGTTCCTGCTCGACCGTCACATCGCGCGCCTTCGTGAAGGTGCTTCCGTTGTCGGCATCGAGGTTCCGCCCGTGGTTTCGGAACTTGTGGAGATCGTTCGCGAGCTCGCCGATCGGTGCGGGATCGAGGATGCTCGGGTGAGGCTGACGCTGACGGCAGGCCCTCCCGGCGGACAGCCTTCGCTGGTCATCCAGGCGCGGGAGGCCACCGACTACCCAGCGGCGCTCTACGAGCGGGGAATGACGACCGTAGTCGCCGACATGCGCCGGAACGAGACGTCACCGTTGAGCCGCGTTAAGTCCCTCAATTGCCTGGACAGCATTATGTCACGAGAGCAAGCGGTGAAGGCGGGAGCGGACACGGGCCTACTGCTCAACACGCAGGGGAACGTAGCGGAGGCGAGCACCGCGAACGTGTTCATCGTGAAGGGCGGCTTGATCCTGACGCCACCCGTGGAAGACGGCGCTTTGCCCGGTGTGACGCGGTCCTTCGTGCTCCAGGAGGCGTCAGAGGCAACGCTGACGCTGGATGACATACTCACCTCGGACGAAGCGTTCCTTACCGGCGCCGTGATGGGCGTCATGCCGCTGGTGCGGGTTGGTGAGCGAGCGATCGGCGATGGGAAGCCGGGGAACATGACCAACCGGGTGCGTGGGCGGTATGAGACCGCTGCCCGCGCTGCCCTGGCAGACTTGCTCGCGTCGTAGATGCAGCGGAAGGCAGCCGGGAGTAGAGGCCTACAAATCTTTTCGCAGAAACACCTCTAGCACGTCCTGATCCAACTCCGCCAGCGCCCCGATCTCGCGGAAGCCCAGCGCAGCGTGGAAACGCCGTGAGTGCCAATTGTCCTCTTCTGTCGAGCTGATCCAAAAACGTTCGCCGAGATCACGGAGTCGCACCTCGACGGCGGCATATAACGCCCGGCCAACGCCAC
>JBDSHD010000235.1:0-5559 GCA_039918655.1 Dehalococcoidia bacterium
CATAACGAGCGACCCGAACTCCGGCAACGGCATCGACCCGAGCGAATGTAGCGCAGTCCACGACGCCTGCCAGGAACAGGCCGTTGCGCTCGTCACTGAGGACCTCGTTGCCCGCATCGGCGCCGAGCCCATCCTCGTCAGCGCCGAATACAGCGACTGGCCTGACACCAGCCTCGGCAACCCGCAGGGAGAGATGTTCTACGCCCAGGTCATCACCCCCGGTTACAAGATCATCCTCGAAGCCGGCGGCTCCCAGTACGAATACCACACCGACCTGGCCGGCAACTTCACCCTAATGGACTAATCACATGAGGGCGCGGCGCCGGCCGTGGCCACCCGCGTGACAGCCGGATAGCCGCCCGGCCCACGCCGAGACCACCCGGCGCAGCACCCACTCCAAGGTTCGCGGCTCCTGGCTCCTGGCTCGCCCGTTCCTGGTTTGCTGGCCCCTGGTTTGCTGGCCCCTGGTTTGTTGGTTTGCTGGTTCTTGGTTCTCGGTTCTCGCCTCCCCCTGCTATCCTCTCCCCATGCCTCGGCTTCTCCTCGCCACCAACAACCCCGGCAAAATCGCGGACCTCCACCGCCTCCTCTCCGGCTGCGGCTGGGATCTCGTCACACCCAGCGATCTCGGCCTAACAATCGACGTCGAAGAGACCGGCACCACCTACGAGGAGAACGCCCGCGCAAAAACCCTGGCTGGCATGCGAGCCTCCGGCCTCGTCACCCTCGCCGACGACTCCGGCCTCGAGATCGAAGCCCTCGGCGGCGAGCCCGGCGTCCACTCCGCCCGCTTCCTCGGCCCCAACGCCACGTACCCCGAGCGCTTCGCCGAGATCCAGCGCCGCCTCGCCGACGTCCCTCGCTCTCAGCGCGCCGCCCGCTTCGTCGCCGTATTCGCCATCGCCGACCCGCGCACCGGTCACATCCACTCCGTCGAAGGCGAAGTCCGCGGTCTCATTACCGACGAACCGCGCGGCTCCGGCGGCTTCGGCTACGCCCCGATCTTCTGGCTCTCTGATCACAACGCCACTATGGCCGAACTCCCCGACCACGAGAGGAATATAATCAACCACAGGGCTCGCGCCGCCGCCCGCGCCGTCCCGATACTGAAAGACCTTCTCCATGACCAACCCGACTGACACCCTCAACCGCCCCCTCCACGACCTCCGCATCTCCGTCACCGACCGCTGTAACTTCCGCTGCACCTACTGCATGCCCAAGGAAGTCTTCGGACGCGCCTACAAGTTCCTCGACCGAGACGAAGTCCTCTCCCTTGAGGAGATCGCCCGCGTCGCTCGCATCGCCGTCGGCCTCGGCGTCGAGAAGGTCCGCCTCACCGGTGGCGAGCCCACCGTGCGCCGCGGCCTCACCGACCTCATCCGCATGCTCGCCGGGATCGACGGACTCCGCGACCTCACCATGACCACCAACGGCACCCGCCTCCGCGAAATGGCCGCCGAACTCCGCGACGCCGGCCTCCACCGCATCACCGTCTCCCTCGACTCTCTCGATGACGCGGTCTTCCGCTCGATGAACGACGTCGACTTCCCCGTCTCCCAGGTCCTCGAAGGCATAGAGGCCGCCCGCAACGCCGGCTTCTCTCCCATCAAACTCAACGTCGTCGCCCGGCGCGGCATCAACGAAGCCTCGATCACCGAGATCCCCCGCCGCTTCCACGGCCCCGACTACGTCGTCCGCTTCATCGAGTTCATGGACGTGGGCGCCACCAACGGCTGGCGCCTCGACGACGTCATCCCTGCCGCCGAAATCCTCGAGCGCCTCCACGCTGAGATGCCCATCGAGCCTGCCGACCCCCACTACCGCGGCGAAGTCGCCAAGCGCTGGCGCTTCAAGGATGGCTCCGGTGAGGTCGGCGTCATCTCCTCCGTCACCCAGCCCTTCTGCGGCGACTGCACCCGTGCCCGCCTCTCCGCCGACGGCAAGCTCTACACCTGCCTCTTCGCCGTCCGCGGCCACGACCTCCGCACCCCCCTCCGCTCCAACGCCACCGACGAAGAAATCGCCGCCACCCTCACCAAAATCTGGACCGCCCGCAAAGACCGCTACTCCGAACAGCGCACTGCCGGCACCCCCGACCTCCCCAAGGTCGAGATGTCCTACATCGGCGGGTAGGATGAGTGAAGCGCCCAACTCCGGCGTCCTGCCGAATATCGATCATGCGGTCATACCACCCGCCAAGCTGCGTGACTACCTCCTGTCGCCGGCGCACCCGGATGGCCGGTCTAAGGCTCAGTTCTTCCGCAGCCTGGGATTCCTTCAAGAGGACTGGGTTGCGCTCGGCCGAGCCCTGGAGGACCAACACCTCGTATTACCAGCGCAAGAAATCGAGCGGAATCCATTTGGCCGGAAGTTTGCCATCGTTGGCCCCCTGATTGGGCCCAACGGCAACATCGCTGGTGTAAAATCAGTCTGGATCATTCGCAACGGTGAGGACTTCCCACGGTTGTTGACCGCGTACCCTGAGACATGAAGACGTACAAACTGCTCGATGTAGTGGCACTCAATCACGACCTTCCTGATCACGACCTCCGAACTGGCGACCTTGGCACAATCGTTGAGGTTTACGACCGTTCGAACTTCGAGATCGAGTTCGTAGAGGCCTCCGGGCACACGAGGGCGCTACTCACGCTTTCGTCAGGCGATATCCGCCCCGTCACCTCGCGTGACATGCTCGCAGTCCGCACAAGCGCCGCGTAAATCGCTCCTTCCGCCTGTCCCTCGTCGGCCTCTCGCGCCAGGTAGGCGAGCAAACACCCGTTTCGGCTCCCCCCTACCCCTTATCGTCCCGCGGCCCCGGCGGCTTCGGCGACCGCCGTCGCGGTTTCTTCTCCTCCTCCGCCTCCGGCTCCTCACCGCCTTCTTCGTCCTTCGGCGCGTCCTTCTTCTTCCCGCGCGCCGCCGCCTTCTTTAACGTCTCGCCCATCTCCACCAGCTTCTTCTCCACGATCTGGTGCACCGAGCCTTCCGGGTACTTCCCGTCCTCACCGCGCTCGCCCGCCGGCACGCCCGTCAGGATCTCCAGCGCCTCCTCGATCGTGCTCACCTCCCACAGCCGGAACCGCCCTTCGCGCACCGACTCCACCACGTCCGCCCTCAGCATCAGGTTCTTCAGGTTGCGCGAAGGCACGATCACGCCCTGCTCGCCCGTGAACCCCGTCGCCTTGCAGACATCGTGGAACCCCTCCACCTTCTGGTTCACCCCGCCGATCGGCTGCACCTCGCCCTTCTGGTTCATCGAGCCAGTCATCGCGATCCCCTGCTTGATCGGCAGGTCAGCGATCGCCGACAGGATCGCGCAGGTCTCAGCCAGCGAGGCGCTATCCCCGTCCACCATCTCGTACCCCTGCTCGAACGACACCATCGCCGACAGCGAAAGCGGCCGCTCCTGCCCGTACTTCCACCCCAGGAACCCCGTCAGAGTTAGCACCCCCTTGTCGTGGATTTTGCCCGACAGGTGCGACTCCCGGTCGATGCTCACCACGCCGCGTTGCCCCGGGTGCGTCCGCGCCGTGATCCGCGCCGGCCGCCCGAACCGCAGGTCCCCGACGTCCAGCACCGCCAGCCCGTTTACCTGCCCCGCCACCGCGCCCTGCACGTCGATCATGATGGTGCCCCGCTCGATCAGCTCCCGCACCCGCTCCTCCAGCATGTTCACGCGGTACACCTTCTCGTCGATCGCTCGGTCAACGTGCTCCGCGGTCACGAGGTCCGCGCCCGCCTGCCCCGCCCAGTAGTCCGCCTCGATGACAACATCCCGCAGGCGGCCGAACCGCGCCGAGAGCTTCTCCTGGTCATCCACCGCCCTGCTCCCCCACTCCACCAGCCGCGCCACGCCAGTCCGGTCGAAATGCCGCACGCCGTCCCGGTCGCACACGGAGCACACGAAGCCCGCATACGACAGGATGTTCTCGTCGTTCCGCGGGATCTGGTAGTCAAAGTCGGCCTTGACCTTGAACATCTCCCAGAACTCCTCCTCGTAGGCCGAGTGCAGGAAGTAAGCCCCCGGATCGCCCGCCACCACCAGCTTCACGTCCACCGGCACCGGTTCCGGCCGCAAGCCCTGCGGAGAGAGGATGCCGTACTGCTCCATCGGGTCCTCGATCCGGACCTCGCCCGTCCTCACGACGCGTTTCAGCCCTTCCCAGGCCCCGGGCCGGGTCGCGATATCCGTGTAGTTCAACACCAGGTAACCGCCGTTCGCGCGGTGCACGGCTCCCGGCTTCAGCATCGTGTGGTCGCTGAGGTAGGTGCCCATGTACGCCCGCCGGTCGATCCGCCCGAACAGGTTCGACCAGGTCGGATTCACTTCCGTGACGATCGGTGGCCCTTCCTGCCCGCCGTTGTCCACCAGCAGGTTCACCCGATAAGCGATAAACGGGTCCAGCGTCGGACCCGACGAGACTGTCGCCAGCAGCGTGCCCTCTGGCGTCTGGGTGCCCATCGGCGACACCGCGA
This sequence comes from Dehalococcoidia bacterium, assembly GCA_039918655.1. GTDB lineage: Bacteria > Chloroflexota > Dehalococcoidia > SM23-28-2 > RBG-16-64-32 > DATKKM01. Next base: position 4,477 of record JBDSHD010000235.1, read on the forward strand.
ACTGCCGCAGGAAGTCCGCGCTCTTCAGCGTGAACTCGCGCAACTGCTCCAGGAACTGCGTGACCTCTGCGTTCTCCCCGAACTCTTTCTTCACTGCGTCGAATGGGAATGTCACCACCGCCGCCACCACCTGCCTGTCCAGGTCCTGGATAGCGCTGCCAACCTCTCGCTCGATCGCGCGCAGTCGTTCGCCCACCTCGTTCACCATCTTGCTGAGAGCACTCTCGCCTTCATGGATAGTCGCTCGCTCGGCGGAGGACAGTGCCCCGAATTCTTCCGGGGCCATCGGCCGCCCATCTTTAAGGGGCAGGAGGTTGGCTCCCGTCGGCGAGAAGCCGAGCGCAAACCCTGCTGCCTCAGCCTCCTGCTGCGCCGCCCGCATTTGCTGTTGGGCGCGCTCCCCGCCGCCCTCGATCAACTGGCGCCGCTGCCGGTCGTACTCCTCGCTCGTGAATATCCGCGAAAGGTTGGAGCGGATCGTCTCCAGCAGCTGGTTCATCGCGTCCCGGAAGCGTCTTCCCGCTCCCGTCGTCATCGCTATCGCGTTCGGCCGGTCCGGATCGTCGAAATTGTGCACATAGCACCAGTCGTGGATCACATGGTTCCCGGACTCGCGGCGCTTCTCAACCTGCCGCCGTATGTACTCCAGGATCGCCGCCGTCCGGCCCGTGCCGGTCAGGCCCGTGACGAAGATGTTGTAGCCCGCACGCTGCATCCCCAATCCGAACTCCAGCGACCGCACTGCCCGGTCCTGGCCGACGAAGTCAGTCAGTGGCGCTACGTCTTCCGTGCACTCGAAACTCAGCGACGCCGGGTCGCAGACCGCCCGCAGCTTCTCAATCGGGACGAGCCGCGCGTCGCTCATTCGAACACCCAGCGGTCAACGTCCCGCTGGTACTCGAACAGCTCCCCCCCCCCGAAGAACAGCGCGATCTCCCGGGCCGCCGAGTCCGGCCCGTCCGAGCCGTGAATCAGGTTCCGTCCCATTTCCAGCCCCAGGTCTCCGCGGATCGTTCCCGGTTCAGCCTCCGCCGGATTCGTCTTGCCCATAGTCTTCCGCACCGTCGCGATCGCCCCCGTGCC
>JBDSHD010000236.1:0-7229 GCA_039918655.1 Dehalococcoidia bacterium
GCTCAAGGCGGCGCAGGCGCTGGGCGACTTCCAGGCGCTGTCCCGGCGGGGACTCGACGTGATGCGCATTCACCTGCGCAGCGAAACGACTTCTGCGCTTCGGAAGCTCGTGGACGATGTCGAGTCGATCCTACGAGCCGGGCAGAGAGAGAAGGGGTAGGCATATGCAGATCGGCATGGTCGGTCTTGGCCGGATGGGCGCAAACATGACGCTGCGTTTGCTACGCAGCGGTCACGACGTCGTCGTCTATGACCGAAACACAGAGGCAGCTGAGACGCTAAAGTCGGAGGGGGCGAGTGCTGCCGGTTCGCTGGCAGAACTTGTAGCAGCGCTCAAACCCCCGAGGCACGTCTGGATCATGGTACCTTCCGGCGAACCAGTCACCGAGACGATCGAAGCGCTAGCGCCCATGCTGGTGGAGGGCGACTGCCTGATCGACGGAGGGAACTCGCTGTACAAGGACTCTGTGACGCGAGCCAAGCGGCTGAAGGACGCCGGGATTCACTTTCTGGACTGCGGCACCAGTGGCGGTATCTGGGGGCTGGAGAACGGTTACTGCCTGATGATCGGCGGTGAAAGCGCGGCGTTCGAGAGCATGGAGCCAATCTTCCGAACGCTGGCACCGGAGAACGGCTACGCGCACATGGGCCCGTCGGGGTCGGGGCATTACGTGAAGATGATCCACAACGGGATTGAGTACGGGATGCTACAGGCATACGCAGAGGGCTTCGAGATCCTGGACGCATCCCCGTACGAATTGGACCTACAGCGGATCGCATCTCTCTGGAATCAGGGCAGCGTTGTTCGGTCGTGGTTGTTGGAGCTTGCGGAACGAGCCCTGGCGGAGGACCCGAGCCTGCAGAATATCGCTGGCTACGTCGAGGACTCCGGAGAGGGACGCTGGACGATCACGGAGGCGATCGAGAGGGATGTTCCGGCCACAGTGCTTGCTTACTCGTTGTTCGCGCGCTTCCGCTCGCGTCAGGAAGAATCGTACGGCGCCAAGTTGATCGCGGCGCTCCGGCAGCAGTTCGGCGGTCACGATATACAGAAGGCGAAGTAGGAACAAGTGACAGAAGCAGGACTCCTGGCGTCCACATCCGGCGAGCGAGAGATGGACCCGTGCTCGATGGTGATCTTCGGCGCGTCCGGCGACCTAGCGCGGCGGATGCTCCTGCCGGCGCTCTACAACCTGGCGCTGGACCGGCACCTGCCGCCACGGTTCGCAATCACCGGCTTCGCGCGCACCGACTGGACAGACGAGGCTTTTCGCGAGGAAGCACGAAAGTCTGTCCAGGAGCACTCGCGGCGACCACTGGACCCTGCGGTGTGGGAGAGCTTCGCGTCCAACCTGCATTACATCTCCGGGGATTACGCGGACGCCACCGCCTACGCCCGGCTCAACGACAAGCTGGCCGCGGTGGAGGCGGCGCACGGCGCCGGGCCGAATTGTGTGTTTTATCTGGCACTGCCACCATCTGCGTTTGATGACGTGATCAGTGGACTGGAAATGGGCCCGCACGGTCACTCGAAGAACGCAAGCGGCGGCTGGTCGCGTGTGATCGTCGAGAAGCCGTTCGGGACCGATTCCAAGTCTGCTGAAGAACTGGACACCCTCATCCACAAGGCGTTCCGCGAGGACGACGTCTACCGCATCGACCACTACCTGGGCAAGGAGACCGTTCAGAACATCCTGGTCTTCCGCTTCGCGAACAGTCTCCTGGAACCAGTGTGGAACCGCCGGTATATAGACCATGTCCAGATCACGGTGGCGGAGAGCCTGGGCCTGGGTACACGCGGCGGCTACTACGACAGGTCTGGAGCGCTGCGGGATATGGTCCAGAACCACTTGCTACAGCTCCTCGCACTGATAGCCATGGAGCCCCCGATCGCCTATAACGGGCGATCGGTGCGCGACGAGAAGGTCAAGGTGCTACAAGCCGTGCGTCCGATAGCCCCACGGGACGTCCGCACATCAACCGTCCGGGGGCAGTACGACGCAGGCTGGGTTGCGGCGGAGGAAGTCCCCGGTTACCTGAGTGAAACCGGTGTGCGGTCCCGTTCCTCGACCGAGACGTTCGTAGCGCTGCGTTTACTTGTAGACAGTTGGCGTTGGGCGGAGGTGCCGTTCTACCTGCGCACCGGCAAGAGGCTGCCCAAGCGCGCAACGGAGATCGCGATCACGTTCAAAACGATGCCTCATCTCCTGTTCGCCGAGGCGATCGACGTGCCACACCTGGAGCCGAACGTGCTCTCGATGCGGATCCAGCCGAACGAGGGGATGAACCTGAAGTTCTTGACCAAGGCCCCGGGTTCTCCACTACGGATCCGACCGGCCAACATGGATTTCCTCTACGGCGCGTCGTTCCTGGCTCAAGCACCTTCGGCGTACGAGACGCTACTGCTGGACGCCTTTCGTGGCGACACGACGCTCTTCACGCGCAGCGACGAAGTCAACGCGGCGTGGTCGATCGTTGAGCCGATCATGGAGGGCTGGGCGAATCTGCCACCTCCGAAGTTCCCCAACTACGAGGCCGGCACCTGGGGCCCCGCCGGGGCGGACGAGTTGATAGAGCGGGACGGCCGGCAGTGGCGGAGACTGTAGGGGACGCTATGCAGGACATCGCAGTCACCTGGTCGGGTCACACTCTTGACGTGGGCCGGATTGAGTCGGAGCTGGACAAGCTCCGGTTCCTGGCAGCGGGCGAACCGGACGGGGGCGAAGGATTCGCGGCACGAGCAAGCGTCCTCAACATGGTGGTGTACGCCGAGCACGAAGATGGCGCTAATCACGCCGCGCGCGTGATCGAGGACCTGGCGGAAAACCACCCGTCGCGCGTGTTGATCCTTGTCGCCCATCCAAGCGATGAGGAATCCCACCTGGAAGCAGACCTGGCGGCGCACTGCCACCTGGGCTCGGCTGTCGAGCAACGGGTCTGCTGCGAGGAGGTGACCCTTCGGGTGTCAGGCCGCGCAGCACGCCACCTCCACAGCGTCCCCATTCCCCTCATGGTGCCGGACTTGCCGGTTTACGTGTGGTGGACGGAGAAGCTGCCGGAGGATGAGCACACCCTACACGGCCTCCTCGACACCGCCGACCGCCTCATCATCGACTCGGACCGCTTCGAGGATGGTCCGGCGGGGCTGGCGCGCCTATCGCGGTTGGCGGACTCTGAGTCCACCACGGGCGTGGGCGACCTCAACTGGCACCGGTTGACGCCGTTCCGTGAGCTTCTGCAGCGCGAGCGCCGAGTGCACGATGTCCGCCACCATCTGCAATCCGTGAAGAGCGTCGAGGTGCGCTACGCGGACGGTCATGGCCCGAAGAGGTCGGCACAAGCGCTTCTTTTCTTGTCGTGGCTGGCGAATGAGCTTGGCTGGAACCCGAGTTCGGCCCTTGGCCACGGCCAGAACCGCCTAGAGTTCCGCCAGGACGACCAGCGGGTGGCCGCCTTCCTCTTGCCTGTGGAGTATCCGGCGATCGACTCGGGGGCCATAGTGTCCCTCAAGATTGCCTGCCGAAGTGAGACTACGGAGGCACTGATCAGCATCAGCCGCACCGGCGACCCGTCCCACGTGACGATCCGGACCGAGCACGAAGGCCACGCAGCCGAGACCAGCGTTCGTATAGAGCCGCCACAGCCGCACGCGCTGCTGATGGAGGAACTGGACGCCGCTGCGCACGATTCGGAGTACCGCCGGGTGCTTGAAGGTGTGGTGCCGCTCGAACACGCGATGCGCGCCTGGTAGCGGACGCCGCGTGCTACAATTGCGCCCGTAACGCCGCCCTAAGTACCGCTCGCACGCCCCATGCAAGCTATCTCATCCGTCGTTGACCAGGAACGCATCGCCGCTGCCGTCCGCGAGATAATCGCGGCGATCGGCGAGGATGGCGCGCGTGAGGGCTTGCTCGAGACGCCGGAGCGCATCGGCCGGATGTGCGCCGAGCTGTTCTCCGGTCTGGACCAGGACCCGCTTGAGCCGCTAAGACGCGGGTTCCAGGAGCAACACAAGGAGATGGTGATCCTTCGCGGCATCCCCTTCTACTCCCTGTGCGAGCACCACTTTCTGCCGTTTCATGGTGAGGCGCACGTCGGCTACGTGCCGGAAGGCCGCATCGTCGGTGTCAGCAAGCTGGCGCGGGTAGTGGACATCCTGGCACACCGGCCGCAGATGCAGGAGCGCCTAACGAGCCAGATCGCGGACGCGATCATGGAGGGGCTGGGCCCAGACGGCGTTGCGGTGGTGATCGAGGCGCAACACCTCTGCATGACGATGCGCGGCGTCCAGAAATCGGGCACCACGATGATCACGTCAGCGATCCGCGGCGGGTTCCGGAGTAGGGGAGTGACCCGGAGTGAGTTCCTTTCCCTGGTGCAGGGGAAGTAGAGGCCCATTCATGCCGCTGCGCGCTAACGTATAATCCACGCACATGTGTAACATCGCGGTCGTCACCTATCACACTTCGCCACTGGCCACCCCCGGCACACGCGACAGCGGCGGCCTGAACGTCTACGTCCGCGAGCTGAGCCGCGAGCTGGTGAAGCGGGGCCACACGATCGACATCTTCACGCGACGAACCGGCGCTGACACGCCGGAAGTGAGCCTGATGGCGGAGCGGACCCGTGTCATCCAGGTGACCGCTGGGCCGCTGGACGCCGACAAAAGGGCGCAGCGGCGGCACATGGAGACGTTCCGCCTGGGCGTGATGAAGTACGCCGAGCGGGTCGGCACTTCATACGACCTCGTGCACAGTCATTACTGGATGTCCGGCTGGGCCGGGCGGACGTTGGCGGACTGCTGGGACGCGCCTCACGTCGTCATGTTCCACACCCTGGCCGAGGCGAAGAACCGCCATCACCTGGAGGAACGCGAGCCACGCTACCGCATCGCCGGCGAGCGGGCCGTCGCCCAGGAGGCCGACCGCATCATCTGTGCCAGTGACGGCGAGCGAGAGATGCTCCGCGATCTGTGTGGCGTGCCATCGTCGCGCGTTTCGGTGATCCCGTGCGGCGTCGACATGGAGAAGTTCCGGCCGCTGGATCAGGCCGCCGCCAAGACCTCGCTGGGCCTCGATCTGGACGTGCCGGTCCTGCTGTTTGTCGGGCGAATCGAGCCATTGAAGGGTATCGACGTGTTGATCCGGGCGGCGGCGCAGCTTGAAGGGCGATTCCAGCTACTGATAGTCGGCGGCGACGCAAAGGACGCCCGCCGCAAGGGAGAGCTGCGCCGGCTGGCGAAAGAGATCGGCGTTGCCGGGAAGATCGTCTTCGCGGACGCGGTGCCGCACGAAGACCTGGCGAACATCTACAACGCCGCCGACATCTGCGTGGTGCCGTCGTACTACGAGAGCTTCGGCCTCGTGGCGCTGGAGGCGATGGCCTGTGGGGTGCCCGTGGTCGCGTCGCGCGTGGGCGGGCTCAAAGAGACGGTACAGGACGGCCGCACCGGCTACCTGGTGCCCTGGCGCTGCCCGGAACCGTTCGCCGAGCGCCTGGATCTGCTGCTGACGAACGAGCCACTGCGCCGTAACCTGGGCCGCGAGGCACGAGAGGCCGCCGAGCGGTTCCGCTGGAGCGAGGTGGCCGCCCAGGTGGAAGGCGTGTACCACGACCTGGTCTCGGCGTACCGCGGTGAGTCCGTCGGCGCGCACGTAGCGTAGATGCTTCCCCCGTTTACAAGGGGGCGAGTTAGGCACCGAGACGTTCATTCGGCGTGTTGGAAGCCGAACCTGCCAATAGGAACTCCGGCGACATGTGTTCCTGCGTGACCTTCTTTTCAGCGGGCAGATATATTCGAGTCGGGATCTCCATGCGTGACAGGTATGAGCACATCAAGGGACCAACATCCTCCCATTTGAGTCTACCCAGCCCACAACCCAGCGCTGGCATGGCGAGGGATTTCATCCCCTCCGCTTGGTAATTGTTTAGCACCCAGTTGAGGCCTTCTTCGATACCCGCCATGTCCGAATCTTCACGCCAATGCCTCTTCGTCGCGAATAGCAGGAACCACGTCGCTCCGTTGCCATTCGGCAATTTCTCGGGTTCCACCGCCAATTGGTAATCGAGCGAACTCTCGCGTTTGTACAGGTAGGGTTGACCCATGCGAAGTGTCCTCGCGCGACATACATCCTGGTAGCGAACATAGACGTCGGGGAACTGATACTTAGCTCGCGAAGCGAGTCCCTTTCCCATCACGCCGACCGTGTTCACGCTGATGGTGAGGGTCTGCATGGTCGAGAAGAACATATCCCCTTCGGCAACTGAGAGCAGGCGGGTCAAGGGCTCGACACGGGCAGGGAGGAAGAATATCTCGGGTGCAAGTATCACGGGAGTCTTATCGGCCCCAGCGTTCGTCAAATGCGTTTGAGCTTCCGCCTGTGCGGCGTCGGTCCCTACGTAGACGGAGAGAATGTGTTCCGCAGCAACCCCGGACGGAACTAGCAGTTCCGCCATCATTTTTCGCTTCAGCCCGACCTCCTCGGTCCACCATTCGTTGTCGATCCATTTACTGATTTCCTTGATAGCCATCTTTGCATCGCCGCTCGGGACGATCGCGGAGTCCGTGCTGGCTGCGTTGCCCATCGAGATGAACGAATCAGGCTGCGCCATAATGTCCTGACTGATAGCCAAAACGACTACTTCGCTCGGACCGACGGTACGTGTCACTTGGAACAGCATTGCGTTGCGCGGTTGGAAATAAAGGTTCGCGTACTCCCAAAGGCTCTTACCCGCAGGAGTTGTCCGATTACGGCGGTTGGATACGATTTGAGAATTGTAGATGGGTTTGAACGGGATATTCCGGGATTCGATATTCTGATGAGAAAGGACGCCTCGCTGCATGATCGAGCGAAGGTTCTGCATGTGCGTAATGTAGTAGAACTGTTTGACTTGTCGCGGAAGGGGCATGGGGTCTCCATTGGTCATACTACCAAATAGCCACACTCGTGACGTTTTCGTAAACTGTCCCGCATGACTCACGTTGACGCTGAGCACGACCACCCGAAAACGGCGCTTGTTATCGTTGCGCACCCCGACGATGCGGAGTTCTTGTGCGGGGGCACAGTGGCGAAGTGGGTGTCCGAGGGGTGGGAGGTCCACTACCTGCTGACGACGAGCGGGGACATGGGAAGCAAGGACCCGGAGATGACCCGAGAGAAGCTGGGGAAGATCCGCGAGAAGGAGCAGCGGGGCGCCTGCGACTCGCTAGGCGTGAAGGAGCTCGTGTT
>JBDSHD010000237.1:0-11624 GCA_039918655.1 Dehalococcoidia bacterium
TTGCCGGTCTCATCACCGGTGAAGTTGAACTGGATGGTGGCGTTGACACCGGCTGCCTTGTCAGGCTGGAATGCCGTCGGCATCGCGTCCATTACCTCCTTGATGGAGCTGGGGAGTTCCTGGGTCATATTCGACCTCCTTCTTAAACTAAGCGCTTGCTAATCCAGAGCAATTCCGCGCATAAGAATAGCACTCCCAGTCAAACTCGTCTACATGGATTGCCGCAAAGAAAACAGCGCCGGCGATCTCACCGGCGCTGCACGATTCGCGACGTCTTGAGCTACTTTTTGGTAGCCTTCTTCGCTACGGGCCGCTTGGCCTTTCCCGAACCTTTGGCGGCTGGTGCCTTCTTCGCACGCTCTTTTGGTGCGGCGGACTCAGACTCAGTCGCTGGCATCTGCTGAACGGCTACGGCTGCGTTGTACTTGATGAGAAGCCGCGATTTGTGCCGGGCGGCGTTGTTCGCGTGGATGACGCCCTTTTGAGCAGCCCTGTCCAGCGCGATGAGGGCGGTCCGAGTAGCCTCGCGGGCGGCGTCCAGATCACCGGCAAGTATGGCCGCGTTGGCCTTCTTGACGGCGGTCTTCGTTGCGCTCTTAACGGCCCGGTTGCGCAGCTTGCGCTTCAGGGACTGGCGATGGGCTTTTTCAGCAGATCGAGTAGCCAATGGTCCTCCTTGCCGGCAATCACAACACTACCGTATTGAAAATGGGGTGCGGCACGATTATCTTATGATTTGCGCGCGCCAGTGTAAAGCGGGAAATATCGATTCAGGCGGTAGAAATAGCCTGTTCGACTACCCGCCAGGCCCCCTCGATAACCTCGCCCAACGACCGTGCGGCGTCGATGATTGCGACCCGTTCCGGATTGGTCCGGGCGATTTCCTGAAACCCTTCGTGGACCCGGAGATGGAACTGGAGAGACTCCTCGCCGATCGCGTCCTCGATCTTGGCGCCCGGCACCGCGTTCAACCTCCGGGCGCGCTCCAATCCGATCTCAACCGGCACGTCGAGAAGCAGCGTGAGGTCCACCCGCAAACCGCCGGTCGCGGCGTGGTTCAAACTCTCCACCAGGGCGTGCGCCAGACCCCTGCCGTATCCCTGGTAGGCGAGCGACGAGTCAGCGAAGCGGTCGCAAATGACCATAGTGCCGAGGGCGAGCGCGGGCCGGATCACCTTCTCGACGTGCTGGGCGCGAGCGGCTTCGAATAGCAATAGTTCAGCCAGGGGGGTGATCGCGGGTGGGTCTGGTTCCTGAAAGAACTCCCAGATCCGGCGTCCAAGTTCCGTACCGGTAGGTTCCTGAGTGACGATGGCGACCAGGCCCGCAGACTCCAGCCGCTGAGCGATTTCTGTCGCTACAGACGACTTGCCTGAGCCTTCCCCTCCCTCAAGAGTGATGAACATGACGCCCCGGCTAATCACGCTCGCCGTGAAGGACGCGAACGTACCGGTTCGGCTCTGACCCGAGACTGCGAGAGGTCAGCCCGTAGCGCTGGGCAAGCATATGCTGCAGCCGCCGGATGTAGGCATTCTGAGCGTTCAGGTCCACGGAGTTGTACTGGTTGAGCACCTGCGCAATGGCGTCCTCAGCCTCCTTAAGTGCCGCCACAACCGGATCTCCGGCGCGCTCTGATCGCATGGTGAGGAGAACCTGCTCAAGCTGCAATATCGTGTTGCTCTTGACCACATAGATAGGGATGCCGTTGGACTCCGCATCGTGCAGGGTCTGGGGTTTGCGGCGGTAGTAGGGACGAAGTGTGATCACGACGTCTGCATCGTCCAGATGGTCGACGATCACCCCTGGGAAGCGAGTCTCGCGGAGGGCCTGCTGCAATCTCTGGCGGGAGATACCGAAGGGAAATATGTGGCGCTCTCTCCCTGCCGGTCCACGCCGATCACCGCGTACGGACTCATCTGATTGGGTGGGCGTTCCGGAGCCATCGACGGCGGAGCTCTCACGCAGTGCGGCGCCACCCCGGACCGTCGTGACCTCGCCTTCGGCTGAGAGTTCGCGCATCTCCGGCGGCACCTGGTAGCCGCGGAGGATCGAGTCGACGGTCTCCGCGACGTTGCGGTGGACGGCGACCTGAGTGTAGGACTGGATCTCTATCAGGATGTCGAAGGTGGGAGGCGCGCGACGTTCCAGGATCGCCTTCTGTGTGCCCCGGCGCCGCGCCTCCTCGTCGCTCAGGGTTACGGATTGTATCCCCCCCACAAGATCCGAGAGGGTCGGGTTCATAATGATGTTTTCGAGCGAGTTGCCGTGGGCGGTGGCCACCAGTTGGACACCACGCTCCGCGATCGTACGGGCGGCGGTGGCTTCGAGATCGGTGCCAATCTCGTCGATGATGATGACCTCCGGCATATGGTTCTCGACGGCCTCGATCATCACGGCATGCTGGAGTTCCGGCGACGGCACCTGCATGCGGCGGGCGCTGCCGATGCCAGGATGGGGTATATCTCCGTCGCCGGCGATCTCGTTCGAGGTGTCCACCACGACCACGCGCCGGTTGAGTTCATCCGCCTGGAAGCGGGCGACCTCCCGCAACATGGTGGTCTTGCCCACGCCGGGGCGACCAAGCAGGAGGACGCTGTGCTCGCCTCGGACCAGATCTTCGATGATGCGGATCGTGCCGAATACCGCCCTCCCAACGCGGCAGGTGAGGCCGATGATGCGACCCCTGCGGTTGCGGAGGCAGGAGATGCGGTGGAGGGTGCGTTCAATGCCGGCGCGGTTGTCGCTCGTGAAATCGCTGATTCGAGAAACGACAAAATCGAGGTCTTCCTCCGTTATTTCTCGCTCGCTCAGGATCGCCTCTTCGTTCGGGTAGCGTGCCTCCGGCAGTCGCCCGAGGTCCATAACCACCTCGAGAAGAGCGTAGTTGTCCTGGCGCGCCCGGACCGTTTCCGCAATCGGAGGTGGAAGCACATCTAGAAGCGTGTCGAGGTCGTCCGTAATGTTCAGCATCTCGTTCACCTTGCAGGCACCACTTCGCTTGCGTGCTCCGGCGCCAGTTCCTCGGTAGGTTTGGCCAGCCGTTTCGCCATCGTCGCGTATCTGCCGATTGGCTCGAACCTCGCCGCCTCGAGGGCGGTGGCGAGATCCGATTGGTGGTCCGGCACGAGACAGAATACGTCACGGTCTTGCAGGATCTGCAGGCCGGAGGTCAGGAGGCCATCATAGCGGCCATCCGCCGCGAGCGCGTGGATGCGGCCGACCTGTCCCGGCATGGCACGCACCCAACCAACAATCTCGGCCTCATTCTCAGCCACGAGTTCCGTGCTGCGGCCTCCCCACTTCTCGATGGAGGCTTGCCACTCGCGGAAGGTCGGGCACTCGATAGCCCGGACGTTCGCGGGGGCTGTTCTGCTGTGGAGCTGATAAACGCCGAACGTATCACTCTTCGCCCGAGGCCGCAGGCGCTGGGGGGTGTCCGATGGACGCCAGTGTGCGGCGTCGCGACGAAAGAGTGTCTCAGTTGAGTATTGGAAGAACCCGGCGCGGCGCGCCACGTTGCGGAGCAGGCTGTCCTCGTCTACGCGCAGAAATACGCGCTCCGCTCCCTGCTTCGTCACGCCTGAGGCCATCCGGCTCAGCAGTGACAATGCCGTCGCCTCTTCGTCCGAGGCGTCAATCAAGACCTCCACCTCCCAGGCGGAACGCTTTGAACGCGGGCGGGCGGAGATCAGGCCTCGGATGGTGGCGCCATGGACGCTGACCCACGTCTGTTTGCCGGTTGCGAAGGAGAACCACTGCTCGATCGCTTCCTCCAAGGGGTGCGTCCGTTCGGCAACGCCCAACCGCTCCATGGGTTTGGCTTCGTTGGGATAGACTCGGCCGTCGAACGAGACCAGGGCAACGATGTCCGTGGGTAGGGGTGTGCGCGCGGAGTTCATTTCGCGACGGCCCGCCCTTCACCCTGCTTAACGATGTCCAAGAAGTATCGATGGAAACGCCGGTCGGAGGTCAATTCCGGATGGAAGGATGTCGCAAGAAGGTGACCCTGCCGCACGGCCACGGCGCGTTCCGGTTCACCCGTCTCTCGCCGGCACGACGCCAGGACTTCGACCCGTTCACCGGTGCTGACGATGACCGGCGCCCTGATGAAGACGGCGTGGAAGGGCTGTTCGCCGAGCGCGGGAACGCCAATATCGGCCTCGAAACTGTCGACCTGACGCCCGTAGGCGTTACGGTCGACCTCGATATCGATCGCCTCCAAGGTTGGGAACGGCAGTCCGTTCGCCGCCTTAGCCAGGACGATCATCCCGGCGCACGTACCCCAGACCGGGACGCCGGACCGGACATAGGCGCGCAATGAATCGTAGAGACAGAAATCCTGAAGCAACCGGCAGAATGTTGTGCTCTCACCACCTGGCAGGATGAGGCCGTCCAGTCCCCGCAGGTCACCGCCTGCCCTGACCTGGCGTGTTTTCACGCCGAGACTACGGAGAGCCGTCTCGTGTTCAACGAAGTCACCCTGTAGGGCCAGTACGCCGATGGTTGTCATGTCTGCTGATATTTTATCGCACGCGCCAGGAGCCGCTCGTGACGATCGGTACGAGACATCCGGTGAATGTCTGGCAAAGGTGTAACCATTGCCCGTAACTTCTGCTCTCTAGAACCGGATATGACTGCTGACAAGTCATGATTATGGCATTTCGAGAAGTAATACGCGGCGAGGTCCTGAACGAGGAAACGGCGCTGATCTACCGGGCCCAGCAGGCCGATTCGACCGCCTGGGACGAGATCTTCCACCGCTACTACGACCACGTCTTCACGTTCGCCCTGTGCAAGACGGGCGAACGAGCCGCCGCTGAGGACATCACCGCGGAGGTCTTCCTGGAGGCTTGGCGCGGTATCCGGCGGTTCAGGTACCGCGGCGCACCCCTGGTTTCGTGGCTTTACAAGATCGCGCACAACCTGGTGGCGGATTACCACCGCAAGCGCAGCCGCTCGAAGACGCAGCCGCTGGGGGATGAGGCCGGACATGTGCCTACTCAACTCGACGAGGCGGAGCAGATCGCGCTGTGGCAGTCGGTTGCTGCGGCCATGAAGAGACTGACTCTGGAGCAACAGCAGGTGCTGGTCGGACGCTTTATCCAGGGATTGACCCTGGCGGAGACAGCGGCCCTGCTTGGGAAAAATGAGAACTCAGTGAAGGCGCTGGAATTTCGCGCGTTAAAGTCTGTGCGGCGGATCCTGGCCGGGGCGGCAGCCCCAGAGGAGGTGGGGAAATGATGAAGTTCAAGAGGTTACTCGAGGAGTGCCTCGAGCGAATAAGGCAGGGGGATTCAGTCCAGTCCTGTCTCGACGCGAACGTTGAGGACGCGGCGCAGTTGCAGCCGTACCTGGCATCGGCCGCGGTCTTTCGTGGACTGCGGGTCCCGGTGGTGGGTACTGGCAAAGCAGTGGCGCGACAGCGGCTGATGCAGAGCGTGGCGGCAGGAACTGGAAAGGAGGAAGCGGTGTTTGGAGTAATGAAGTTCGCTCACGTTGCGGGCGCATTCGTTGGTGCTTTGTTCCTTATGTCTGTCGGACTGGTGGCAGCATCAGGGACCGGTGGCATCGACTCACCATTTGGGGGTGGGGGCGAGGATCACGACGAGATCTTAGAACTAAAGGGCGAGGTCCTGGAGGTCAGCGATGATCGGTTGACCATCGCGAAGGGCGACCACGAGATCGAGTTTGTCGTCAGCGAAGACACGGTGTTTAAGGACGAGAACGGCCACGAGATCGACGGCGTGCAGCAGGGCGACTTCGTTATCGTCCTGGCCAAGAAGGACGGTGACGTGTTCGTGGCCGTGAAGGTCCGCTTACTCGACGAGGACATGGTGCACAAGCCGGACGCAACGCCAAAGCCGTCAGCGACGCCAAAGCCCGACGCAACTCCCGTACCCGAGGCGACTCCTGTGCTGCCCGCGGATGAGCCTCCGCCGGCCGAGCCTCAGCCTGCGTCAGCAGTGTTCGAAGGTTGGGTCAAGGAACTGGGCGACGGCAGCTTCCTGCTCAAGCAGGCTGAGGCCACGAAGATTACGATTCACTTCAACGGCGAGACAGTCATCGACGGCCACCTGTCAGTGGGGGCGGCGGTCCGCGTCGAGGCCTCGGTCTACCCCGATGGCAGTATCGTCGCGACGCGCATCACTGTCACGCAGACGGAGTTCTGGGGAGTCGTGGTCTCTATAGGTTCGGGGCACATGATAGTCAACACGGAATTCGGACAGGTCAAAGTGCTCTTCGGCGAGCAGACACAGTGGTCAGGTGACCCGTTCCCCGGCGTCAAGGTGATCATCGCTGCTGTGAAGAACGCAGACGGTACGTACTCCGCGAAGTACATCACGGTGAAGATGGCGGAGTTCAGCGGGCCGATCGCCTGGTTGGAAGGTGCGGCGATGGGCGTGAGCGCCTGGGACACAACGCTGACCGTCAAGTGGAACGGCGCGACTGCATGGCAGGGTCCGGACCCGCATGTAGGCGGGCAGGTCTCGGTGTTCGCTTACAAGATGGGCGATGGGACGTTCCTGGCGAAGCAGATCGTCGTGAAGCCGGAGTCGTTCCAGGGGACCGTGGTTTCACATTCCCCGGGCGAGTTCACTATTCAAGTGCAGGTTGAGGCGCAGGTGCGCGAGGTGCGCTACGAGTTCGCCGATGTGATCGGCACGCTGGCGGTGGGGAAACTGGTACTGGTGGAGGTTGATCACGTCGACGCCTCGACGTACTTCGCGAGCCTGGTGAAGGTTCTCAACTAGAGCGGCGGACGGGTGGCGGAACAGCGGGCGCTCCTTCGGGGCGCCCGCTTCGTATTACCAGCCTCGCTGCGCTAGCTTGTCCCCTTCCGGCATGGCGCTTACCGCGATGCCGGTCATCGGCTCGCCCAGGCCCTTCGATATCTCGGCGAGGGCGTGCGGGTCGTTGTAGTGCGTCACGGCTTGCACACAGGCCTTCGCGCGGCGGGCCGGGTCGCTCGACTTGAAGATTCCGGAACCGACAAAGACGCCGTCCGCGCCCAACTGCATCATCAGCGCGGCGTCTGCCGGAGTGGCCACGCCGCCGGCGGCAAAGTTCACGACAGGTAGACGGCCGAGTTCCTTGGTCTCCTTTAGCAGTTCGAACGGAGCTCCGAGGTTCTTGGCCTCGGACATCAGTTCGTCGTCGGGCATGTTCTGAAGTTTGCGGATGCTGCCCTGGACGGTGCGCATGTGGCGAACGGCCTCGACAATATCGCCGGTGCCGGCCTCGCCCTTGGTCCGGATCATCGCCGCTCCTTCGCCAATACGGCGCAGCGCTTCTCCGAGATCGCGGCAGCCGCAGACGAAGGGAATTGTGAAATCCCATTTGTTGATGTGGTGGTTCTCGTCCGCCGGGGTTAGGACTTCCGACTCATCGATGTAGTCAACACCCATTGCCTGGAGGATCTGGGCTTCGACGAAGTGGCCGATTCTCACCTTGGCCATGACCGGGATACTAACGGTGTCCATGATCCGCTGGATGATCTCCGGATCGGACATACGGGCAACGCCACCGGCAACGCGGATGTCCGCCGGCACGCGCTCCAGTGCCATGACGGAACAGGCGCCGGCTTCTTCGGCTATCCGTGCGTGCTCCGGCGTGACGACGTCCATGATGACGCCACCCTTGAGCATCTGGGCAAGCCCCCTTTTGACGGTATCGGTTCCAGTCTGAACGGCCATTTGGCACCTCCTGAGAGTAAGATCAGTATAGGTCAGACCCGGAGCCCCTGCTACAATCGGCGCATGCTCGCCGCTTATTGCACCAGCAAGGAGACGATAGAGGTCAAGGACGGGCCTAGCGCCGAACCCGGTGCCGGGGAGGTTACGGTCCGCGTACGGTCCTGTGGCATCTGTGGCTCCGACCTGCACTTCTACCACGGGGCGCTCCCGGCGATGGCCTCAGTTCCACCGGGGCACGAGTTTGCCGGTGAGATCTCGGCACTAGGTGAGGGTGTTTCGGGTTGGGCCGTGGGGGACCGGGTGGTCGTGGAACCGATCCGGTCCTGCCGGGACTGCGAGTACTGCACTTCGGGGAGGTATCACTTGTGCCCGCGAAGGGTTCTGCTCGGCACTTTCCATCCAGGTGGACTGGCAGAGGCGGTGACGGTGCCTGCCTACACGCTGTACAGGCTGCCGGACTCCCTCGATTTCGAGCTGGGCGCGCTGGTCGAGCCTCTCGCCGTCGCCGTTCACGGGTTGCATATTGTCAATGTCGCCGCCGGGGAGAAAGTGCTCGTCCTGGGCAGCGGGACCATAGGGCTGATGTCGGTCGCCGCCGTCCGGTACGCAGGCGCTGACGTGGTTGCCACGTACCGGCACGATCATCAGGGCGAGGCGGCGCAGCGACTGGGGGCATCACGAGTCGTGAGAGGCAGCGAGATGACTGGGCTGGAGATGGAGGGCTTCGACGCGGTGATCGAGACGATCGGCGGGACGGCGCCAACTCTCACCCAAGCGCTAGGGATTGTCCGAGCGGGTGGACGCGTGTCAGTCCTTGGCTTGTTTACGCAGCCAACAAGTCTGCACGCGCTAAACCTGATGTTGAAAGAGATTTCGGTAGTGGGAGGGATTACGTACTGCCGGCCGGGCCTGCACTCTGATTTCGATACGGCGCTGCGCATCCTGGAGCAGCATGGGGAAACTCTGCGGACCCTCGTCACGCACCGCTTTTCCCTATCGCAGGCCGCTGAGGCGTTCGCGACGGCTGCGGACAAGAGCTCGAATTCGGTCAAGGTGCACGTCAACCCGTAACGAATCTCGCCGCCCCCGGGCAGAGATTGCGTTAAGAAAGCCAATTCCGCCCGGATTCCCGTAGCGCACCGAAACCATAACGCGTCTATCTCTGTGCTGTGGTGACACTTTATGGTAACGTCCCCAACCCTCTGGTACCGATGATAGGAGCTTGTGCGTGGGCATACTGAGCGTTCTCGGCCGGAAGCCGGTGGTCATCGAGGAGCCGGAGCCTCTCCAGGACCTCATCGATCCTGATTCCATCCCTACCGGCCCGTACCTGGCGGTGATGGAGCCGGACGTCGCTGGCATCAGTTCGTTCCGGCTGCGCTTCTTCGCGAAGGCGGGACAGGCGGAGGATTTCATCGCGACCCTCCGGCCTGACGTAAGGCGCGGAACGCACGCTTTTTGGGCGATGCACGAACGACCCCAGCCCCAGGAGGACATGCACATCGAAGCGCTGGTGCTGGTGCGGGCTGACCAGTACTCCGACATCGTCTACGTCGTATCTTTCCTCGACATAGAGAGCGCAAATTCCTTCACCAGATTTGAAGTGAAACGCGGTTTGGCTCTGGAAAACGTCCTCATCTACTGGGCTGCCTTTACGCAGGTGCGGGAGGAGCTGGATTGCGTCAGTATTGTCACGGTGACGGCGCCGCCGGTTCTGGGTGGCGCTCTGCCTGTGGTTGAGGAGCCTGTTCATGTCGTCATCGAGGCGGCGGTGGCGGTCGATACGTACCTGGAGCGAACTGACTCGGTCATCAAGGAACTCTCGGCCCCCCATATAGAGGACAGTGTCGTCCTTGCTGAGCCACCCGTTGAAGTCCTCAAGCCCGAGCCGGACATAGATTCGATCATCCCGGAGTTCTCGGCCCCCCAGGTGGAGGACATCGTCGTCGTTGCTGAGACGCCCATTGAGGTGCTCGAATCCGAACCCCAAATAGAGTCGATCATCCCGGAGTTCCAGTCCGACCACATCGACGCACCAGAAACAGACCCAGATGGGGCGGTCCTGGATCAGGCGTACGTGTTCCGCCACGAGGAAACGCCTGTCGAGGACGTTGTATTCCAGTCGGATCGGCTGTCTTCCATCGAGCAAGAGCCCGTCGACGCCATTGCCCTCACTTTGCACGAGCCCGATGCGCCGGAGGAGTTGGGGGCGCGCGAGAACGAGTGCTACGCCGAGGCATCTGAGACGGCGATTACGCTGGAGTCCGCGGAATTGGCAACGTTAGCCCCGGACTTCGTCGAGCAGGAGCGACTTCCTTCAACGGCCGCGATCGCAGAGATCAGCCTTAGCCACTCGCTGGTCACCGAGGGCGCTGAGGCGGGAATGATCGTGGAATCCCGGGAGATGTCCGGCTTGGTCATCAGTTACGGCGGCGATGAGGAGGTCAATCGGGGGCCAAGCGCGGAGCTCCTAACAATCGAGGCTCCAACGCAGAATTCCCCCGAACCGCTGCCGCAGGGGCAGAGGGCCGTGCTTGACTCCGGAGCCGCGTTCGTCCCGCAGGCGAAGGCGGCGACCCAGCCTGACAGGGCTCGTCCACCGAAGTCGTTCAACATCGAGCAGGAAGTCGGACGCCTGCTCAATAACCGCCGGTGGGAGAAGCGCGACTCTCCGTTCGACGGCTTCAATTCGCCGCCCGGCCGGTTTTAGTCGAACTGAAATCTAGTCCTCGTGCCCGAACTTTCGGGCGGGAGCTACACGGTCACGGACCGCCCGCTTAACGTCCCTCACGTCAGGGATCGTGGCACCGTCACGATTTGAGGCCACCACTTCGCCATCCACCCTGACTTCCAGGATGCCACCGCCCGACGGTACCAGGGCGACCTCGCCGACATCCTCCTCAAAGGTACTCAGGATCTCCTGAGCCAGCCAGGCGGCACGCAACTGGAAGCGACAACGCCGGCAGTACTCGATCTCAATGCGAGGACCGGCCATCTTACTGCGGCACCAGGGAATACTCGTGGTTGCCGAGTACCGCGCCCAGGTAGAGGGCACCGATACTGGCCAGCAATCCAACGCTGCTGAGGGCCATCGACAGGCGCCGTACGTTCCTTTGTTCGGCAGGATCCGCTTCCGCCTGCTCCATGAGCTGAAGTTGGCGGGGGCCGGTCAGGAAGGTGTGCAGTCCAATAAGCGTCATGGCGAGAGCCACCAACACCATCTTCTCCCAGAAGATGCGAGCGAACCGGATGTCTCCGTTGAGCAACTCCGATGTGGTGTACCCGTCGACCTGGGACAGGTTGATGACCCCGGTAAGGATGATCACGAGCATCGCGCCGCCACCAAGCCAACCGAAGCGGGTTGTGACCATGCGCGTGGCCCGCACACGAGTTTGCATGTCTTCGAGGGTTCGGATCGCGGGTATCGCTGCAACGAACAGGAAGACCTGCGGGCCAATCCACACGGTCACGGCGAGAAGGTGGAGCCAGAGGCTGACGGCCTCCCCCATGTCAAACGATCCCGCGGAGGCTGATGGCCTGGCCGCGTTCAGGGCCGACTGACACCAGGCACATCGGTGTCTCCAGGATGTCCTGGATGCGGTGAACGAACCGTTGAGCAAGCTCGGGTAGATCCTCAAATCGGCGCACCTCGGAGGTATCCTGGCCCCACCCTTCCAGCTCTTCGTATTGCGGTTTTGCGATATTGAGATCGTGCAGGCTGGCAGGCATCGTCTCCACAGTCCGATTGTCGATGCGATAGGAGGTGCAGATCTTGATCGTTGGGAAGGTGTCGAGCACATCCAGGCGCGTGAGAGCGGCTCCGGTGAGCCCGTTGAGGCGTGCGGTGTAGCGGGCTGCCACGCCATCGAACCAGCCGCAGCGGCGCGGCCGTCCCGTAGTGGATCCATATTCAGGTCTCGGGCCGCCCTC
>JBDSHD010000238.1:0-5448 GCA_039918655.1 Dehalococcoidia bacterium
GGCTCGAGTACATCGTCCCGGCTCGCGGACTTATCGGCTTTCACACGGAGTTCCTGACAGAGACGCGCGGCACCGGCATCCTTCACCACGTATTCGAGCGCTTCGAACCGTGGCACGGCGAGGTCCGGACCCGTCCGACGGGCAGTCTCGTGGCCGATCGACGCGGCGCGACCACCGCCTACGCGCTGTTGAACCTGCAGGAACGGGGCACGTTGTTCATCGGCCCGGGAATAGAAGTGTACGAAGGGATGATCGTGGGTGAGAATCCGCGACCGGACGACATGGACATCAACCCGACGAAGGAGAAGAAGGCGAGCAACGTCCGCTCGTCCACGCAGGATCAGACCGAAGTCTTAATCCCAGCACGGCTGTTATCGCTAGAGCAGGCCCTGGAGTTCGTGCGAGAAGACGAGTGCCTGGAGATCACACCTCAGAACGTGCGTCTTCGCAAGCTGGTTCTGACGCAGCACTTGCGGGCGCGGCAACGTAAGCACGTTACGGCAGCGCGCTAGTCCACCAACGAGGCGAACATCTCCGGCCCCTCTGGCATCTGGCCGATGACGTACTCATCCAGCTCCCAGTTTGCCAGCCCGTATTACGAGGGGCCGAGTGTCACTACGGCTGGAACAACGAGGGAGCCCGCCCCAAAATGGGGCGGGCTCCTGATTTCCTGCTGAACGACGAGGCTAGACGTCGAAGTAGAGCTGGAACTCCCAGGGGTGAGGGCGAAGGCGGATCGGGTCGATCTCGAACTCACGCTTGTACTCCAGCCACACGTCGATGACGTCCTGGGTGAAGACCCCACCCTTGAGGAGGAACTTGTGGTCCGCCTCCAGGGCCTTGAGCGCCTCATCCAGCGAGGCGGGAACCGTGGGGATCTTCTTGGCCTCTCGCGGTGACAACTCGTACGTGTTCTTGTCCAGAGGACTGCCGGGGTCGATCTTGTTCTCGATACCGTCCAGGCCAGCCATCACCATCGCCGAGAACGCGAGGTAGGGGTTGGCGCTCGGGTCCGGAGGACGGAACTCGATCCGCTTGGCGGCGGGCGCTTCGGTGTACATGGGGATGCGCGCGGCGGCCGAGCGGTTTCGAGCGGAGTAAACGAGGTTCACGGGAGCCTCGTAACCGGGAACGAGACGCTTGTAGCTGTTGGTGGTGGGCGCACAGAACGCCATCAGGGCACGACCGTGCTTGATCAGGCCACCGATGTACCACCGGCAGAGCTGACTGGTGCCAGCGTAGCCCTTCGCGTCGTAGAACAGAGGCTTGCCGTCCTTCCAGAGGGACTGGTGGGTGTGCATGCCGGAGCCGTTATCACCGAAGAGGGGCTTCGGCATGAAAGTTGCGACCTTGTTGTGCTTCCGTGCGATGTTCTTGACGATGTACTTGTACCAGAGGACGTTGTCTGCCGTGTCCACGAGGGTGCCGTACCTCATGTCGATCTCGCACTGACCGGCAGTGGCAACCTCGTGGTGGTGGACCTCGATCTGTATACCGACGCCTTCCATGGTGAGAATCATCTCGCTGCGGATGTCCTGGAGTGAGTCGTGCGGTGGAACCGGGAAGTAGCCTTCCTTGAACCTGGGCTTGTAGCCGAGGTTCGGCTTCTCGTCGCGTCCCGTGTTCCATTCGCCCTCAACACTGTCTACGAAGTAGTAACCACTGTGTTCGTTTTGGTCGAACCGGACGTCGTCCAGAACAAAGAACTCGAGCTCCGGCCCTATGTAGACCGTGTCCGTGTACTTTAGTGACTTGACGTACGCCTCAGCCTTGCGAGCGATGTATCGCGGGTCGCGGCTGTAGGGTTCCTTGGTAAGTGGGTCCTTGATGTCGCAGATGATGGAGAGGGTAGGCAGCTGGCAAATCGGGTCGATTCGAGCAGTAGTGGGGTCCGGGATCAGGATCATGTCTGATTCCTGGATCTTCTGGAACCCGCGGATGCTAGAGCCGTCGAAGCCGATGCCCTCTGTCCAGATGGAGCCGTTCTCGATCTCACGGGGCATGGTCGAGAAGTGCTGCCAGAGGCCGGGCAGGTCGTTGAATTTCAGGTCAACGATCTGGATCTTGTGATCCTTGATCATCTTGTTGACCTTAGCGATGTCTAGTTCGGTCAAGTCTTCCTCCTTACGCGATGTGCGCTGCATAAGTATAGGCAGCAGTTTAATTAGGCGCAGCAAGGCATCTCTGAGTGGTGCTCCAAGCGATGCAGGGGGCCGGTTATGGCCCCCTGCATCGCCTTTTATACCGCGCTATCACCTCGCTCGCCGGTCCTGACACGGATCGCGTCGGCTACCGGGATGAGGAATATCTTCCCATCGCCAATGTTGCCGGTCCGTGCCGCTTTGACGATGGTCTGGATGGCTTTTTCTGAGTCGGCGTCGGCGATGACAATCTCCACCTTGACCTTCGGCAGCATGTCGACGGTGTAGGTCTCGCCGCCGCGCCCCTGGTGCACAATTCCCCGTTGCACGCCGCGGCCGGTCACGTGGACGACGTTCATTCCCGTGAAACCGGCCTCCGTGAGCGCGTTCTTGACGTCGTCGAGCCTTTCGGGCCGGATTATTGCTTCGAGCTTGTACATGTGATCTGCGTACCTTTCTATGCGCCGGCGGCGTCCGCTTGTCGCGCCGGTGCAGGCGCTGGTGAGACGTTGTAAACCGGCACGCCAACATCGTCGAACACGTAGCCGCGCTCGCCGTGCTGCGTAACGTCAAGGCCCAGCTCCTCTTCGTCGTCCCTCACCCGGATGCCGACGGCCAGGTCCAGAGCCTTGAGGATAACGGACGTTACGATGAACGAGTAGGCGAAGACGGCACCGATTGCTATGAGTTGATCGCCCATCTGGGAAGCGTTCCCCTGGAAGAGACCGTCGACGCCTCCAAGGGACGCGGTTGCAAACAAGCCGGTCGCGATGCCGCCCCAGAGGCCGCCGATGCCGTGAACTCCCACGACGTCAAGGGAGTCGTCTAGCCCACTTCGGGCGCGCAGGCGGACTGCCAGATAGCAGACGACTCCTGCGACGGCACCGATGATGATGGCCGGCATCGGCTCGACGAACCCAGAACCGGGCGTGATCGCCACCAGTCCGGCAACAGCACCGGCGGCGGCACCGATCACGCTGGCCTTACCGGTCATGGCCCAACTGATGAACATCCACGATAGAGCGGCAGCAGCGGCAGCGGTGTTGGTGACCACGAATGCGTTGACGGCCTGACCGTTGGCTGCCGCGGCGCTGCCAGCATTGAAACCAAACCAGCCGAACCAGAGAATGCCCGCACCAAGCACGATGTAGCTGACGTTGTGGGGTTCCATGGGCTCCGAGCCGAACCCGCGTCGCCGGCCGTAGAAGATCGCGGCGGCGAGGGCAGCGGCGCCGGCGTTGACGTGGATGGCGGTTCCGCCCGCGAAGTCGAGAGCGTTGATGCCTTCGGTCGCGAACCCATCAGGATCGAAGGGCGAGAGCCAGCCGGTACCGAACACCCAGTGGGCAACCGGGGCGTAAACAAGAAGCGACCATGCCGCCATGAAAATTAGGAACGTGCTGAATTTGGCCCGCTCAGCGAACGCGCCAGTGATCAGCGCCGGCGTAATGATGGCGAACATCGCCTGGAAGATCATGAACGCTGCCGGCGAGATCGTGCCGTCGTCAGGGAGCGCAGAAGGGGTATCCTTCAGTCCAATAAAGTCCAGATTGCCAATCAAACCGCCCTGACTGGGGCCAAACGCGAGCGTGTAACCGACGACCACCCAGAGCACGCTGACCAGCCCCATCACGATAAAGCTCTGCATTATTGTGCCGAGCACGTTCTTGCTGCGCACAAACCCGGCGTAGAAGAACGCCAGGCCCGGTGTCATAAAGAGCACCAGTGCCGCGGCGGCCAGCACCCACGCTGTGTTCGCCGCAGACAAAGCCTGCCCTGCGCTAATTTCGTCCATCTTTCTTTGACCTCCCTCAGGAATTGATAGGCGAACGGTAGCACGAGAGGTCTGTCTTGCAGGTTACGGACATGTTACGCGGGGGTGAAGGGGATATTACGCGGGTTTAGCCGGGGCACTGATGACGTTTCTACTGCTGCGGGTGTCCGGCAAGGCGATGCTGCGGCGCATTTAACGAAACGTCGACCGGACTACGAAGATACGTCAGGGAGACGAGCGCGTTCATGCCTGGCCGCCTGAATAGACATGGGAGACTGACGGCCCAGGGCTGAATCGGTGCGCGTAGACGGCCGGTAATCCAGTGGGAGGGAGGAACGTCGACCTTCGCGAGCAGGCCAGTCCCCTAGAGATGTCCGGTCTGACGAATCTGGAGTGGGCAGCCTACACGACCTCAGACAGTCAAGGCGCTAGCGTGGCCGACTCCGCTGCGGGCGCCTCGCGCGATTCCCGGGTCACGGCCGTCAGGGCGCGTAGCTTCTCATCGATGTCTACGATCGGCTTGATAGAAACCTCGGCCCCAGCATCGGCGCTGGAATAGTTGAACGGGTTGTCGAGGTCCCTGATGAGCAGGATCAGGTAAATCATGAGGAAGCTGGGGACCACTATGTAGAAGACTTCCTGGTAAAACGGCCCGATCTCGGTCAAGAGTAAACCAGCTATGAGGACGGCCGTCGTAAGCTCTGCGATCGCGTAGGCTGCGGGAACGAAGGACGTGTCCCTGATCGTATCTATGCGCATCAGGATTCTGCGAATTGTGGCTTGTTCCTGCTTCATCCGGACAATGAAGTTTGGCTGCGTCAGGGACTCGAAGCTGAGGAAGATGTCGTTCATACCGTTGATGCGGCCCATGACAGCCCTGGTGCGCTCTTCCCGATAAAACCAGTGGCGGACAGCTGAAGCGAAGTCGGCCATGTAGGAGACAGCGCTCTCGGCTTCCTTCGCCCCCTTGTTTGTCAGGGTGATGAGGCACTCGTCGGTCAGCGATTCAATACTCGCTGCGATCTCTCCAGGCAGGCGTTCGCTTTCCTTGTAGTCGGCGAGAGTGCCGGCGAGGAGGAAGCCAAGGAGGAAGACGTTGGCAGCGATGATACTGCCGAATAGCGTCGTCAATGTGATGAAGTCCAGATTGGCGAGGTCGATCAGCAGTTTGGCGCCGAGCAGACCGCAGACCACGGGAATGACGCGGGCAGTGAGCATCCACTTATTTGGCACACGACTGACCAGGACCCGCTGGATGAATGTCATTCCTCGACCGCTCAGGCCTTGAACCTGTATCCGACGTTACGCACCGTCTCGATGAAGGTGCGGTGACGGTCTTCAATCTTTGACCGGAGCCGGCGAACGTGCACATCTACGGTTCGAGCGCCGCCGTAGAAGTCATACCCCCAGACGTTGCTGAGCAAGGTCTCGCGGCTGAAGACACGCTCCCGGTTCGTTGCCAGATAGCGTAGGAGTTCGTATTCCTTGTAGGTAAGATCCACGCTGCGGCCGGCGACCTGCACGGTGTAGTTG
>JBDSHD010000239.1:0-8898 GCA_039918655.1 Dehalococcoidia bacterium
CAGACCTCACGTTAGGGATTTGGTTGTCGATTACGCGTTCGTGAACTCGCGTCTCCGTTGCCACGGAAAAGTATCTTCCCTCTGTACGGGCGCTCCTCCCAGACACCGGCCGCACAGAGCCTGGGCAATCCGATTCCCAACATCCTTCAGATCGAACGGCTTGGCGATGTGACCATAGATCCCCTCGTCAAGCGCGCCGTGGGCCTGGTCGGGCACACCGTCCCCCGACATCATCAAGGCGACGGTGCGGGGAGATTGCCGGAGAAGGTCCTGCACCAGCGTCAGCCCAGACTCGCCTCGTAAATGGACGTCGCAGAGGATCAGCGCCACCTCCGCTGTTTCGATCGCATCGCGAGCTTCCACGCCGTCGGCGGCAAGCATTGCGCGGTAGCCATATCCCTCCAGAAGCACAGCCAGCAAGCATCGGACGGAGGGCTCATCGTCCACGACAAGCACGGACGGCTTGCTTGTCAGAACCTGTGGAATCGTATCCATTTTGACTGTCATAGCTGGTTTCTCCTTGCCTGCATTAGTGTTCCCGTAATCATGAGGTACTCAGCAGCTCGGCCGACTTATGGCGGCCTTCGCGGCCCCGGCTCGGCGCTCCATCATGCCCCCGGTCTCTCTGCATAGGCCTTTCCTCGGCCCATTCCCGCTGCACGGTCCAGCGCGGTCCGCAATTCCTGGATCAACAGCGTCGGAGTGAAGGGTTTACTGAGAACCGTCTTGGTGCGCGCCGACAGGCCGCGCTGCGCGAGCGTTTCGTCGGGATAGCCGGACATGTACAGCAACGCGCTGTCCGGCCGCATAAATGTGAGCGCCGCACCCAGGGTACGGCCATCGACTCCCGGCATGACGGCATCGGTCAGCACCGCGTGGATCTGGCCCCTATAGCTGCAGGCGATGCGGATCGCCTCGAATCCATCGTGTGCTTCCAGGACGCGATAGCCCTGCCGCAAGAGGATCGACCGTATGATGGCGCGGACGGCTTGTTCGTCTTCCACGACGAGCACCGTTTCGGTTCCGCCGGGATCCGCCTGCTGGAGACCGCGTTCCTCGGCCTGTTCATCCGGTTCGGTCGTAGCGGGCAGCTCGATGATGAAGGACGTTCCGTGCCCGACCTCGCTCGAGACCCGAATCTTTCCGTGGCTCTGCGTGACGACTCCGTAGACGGTAGCCAAGCTGAACCCTGTGCCTTGGCCTGGCCGCTTTGTGGTGAAGAAGGGTTCGAAAAGGTGGGCCTGCGTTTCGGCGTCCATCCCGCAGCCGGTGTCCGTCACGATGACGCGGACAACGGCATCTGCGTCCCGAGTGACACGCTGGACCTCGATGCGGAGGCTCCCGCCCCCCGGCATGGCATCCCTTGCGTTGGATGCCAAATTCATGAACATCCGTTCGAGCTGCACGGGATCGGCCTTCACCCGAGGAACCTCCCCCGTCACGACCGTCTCCAGCGCAATGTTTTCGCCGAGCGATCGACTCAGCAACGGCGCCAGCCCCCTGAGCAGTTCGCCGAGATTCACGAGCTTTGTCTGTGCAGATTCTTTTCGGCTGAAGCTCAACAGCTGCCGCGTCATGGCAAAGGCGCGCTCGGCGGCGCGCTTGATTTCATGCGCACTCCGGCGACTGTCGGGGGGGAGTTTTTCCTGTCTCGACAGGATGTCGCTGTAGCCCGCAATGATGGTCAGCAGATTGTTGAGGTCGTGCGCCACCCCGGCGGCCAGTCGTCCGAGCGCTTCCATCTTGCGGGACCGACAATCCTGGTTGTCGAGAACGGCCGAGGGCTCGCCCTCGGCCCGGCCATCGGCGATGGCGACGTTGTGAAGGCCGACTTGGATCATAGGTCATTCCTTTCTTCGGAATCGGGTCCCGACTTCCGAGCCAGATCGTGGAGAATGTCCAGCAGCCGTTCGAAGCCAAACGACTTGTCGAGGAAATATTCGGCGCCGGCCTCCAGGCAAATGGTTTGATATTCGAGCGAGGCCAGATTTGTCAGCATGATGACAATAGGGGCGTGGGGCGCACGCTTGATCACCCGCAGTACTTCAAGCCCACTTGCATCTGCGAGTTGGAGGTCGAGGAGCACCACGTCCGGATATCTGTCACGGATGAGCTGGATCGCGGCCTGAACCTCGCCGGTCTCTCCGACCACTTCGGCGTACGGCGCGTCGACCTGCAGCCACGCCTTCATCCGTTCGCGCACGCGCGGAGCGTCGTCTACGATCACGACTCTCACGAGGCCGCTCCTTGGTATGGTGATAGGGTCCATGACGTTCCTTCACCATGAGCATAGCGCGGCCGTCTTCGTTTCAGGATAGGTGTCAGGCTGATTATGAGGCGGGACAAAGACGGAAAATCTCGTCGGCGTCCGTCCTACAGATGAAGCGGAAGAAGAGGATCGCGGACGAGTCGGCGTAGAGGAGCAGGACAGGGTATCGGAGTGGTCTGGACCGGCGTCGGCAGGAAGCGCGAACCCAGCGCTACTCGACCAGCCGGTGGTCGAAAGCGTACCGCATCAATTCGGCGTTGTTCGCCAGGTGAAGCTTTTCGAGGAGACGAGCCCGGTACGTGCTGACGGTCTTCACGCTGAGGGCCAGCTCATCGGCGATCTGCGAGACCGCCTTGCCTCGCGCGATCTGGCACAAGACCTGATGTTCACGATCGGACAGCGCGTGATGCGGCAGGGCGCCGAGCTCCCCGGTCAGATGCCCGGCCAGCTGCTCGGCAAACGAGGGACTGACGTATCGCCCGCCGGCCAGCACCTTGCGAATCGCGGCAGCCAGTTCCTCCGATGCGCTCTCTTTGGTGAGGTAGCCGGACGCTCCGGCCTTGAATGCGCGCGCCGCATACTCCGCTTCGGCGTAGTGGCTGAGGATGAGGACCGGCAGGGCGGGGCGCATCGCCTTCAAATCTTTCAACACCTCTAAACCGTTTTTGTCCCGCAGGTTGATGTCAAGGATGACGACCGCCCAGTCTTGCCGACGCACGGCATCGAGCGCGGCTTGGCCGGTGCTCGCCTCCTCGACGACCGCCCCGTCGCATTCTTCGGCGATCACCTGTCTGAGCCCTCGCCGGACGATGGCGTGATCATCGGCGACCAGGATGTTACAGGACTGATATGGTGCGGTTCTCGACATGCTCGCTCCCCTGGGGTATCCACGCTCGGACGGTCGTGCCTTTCCCCTGCTCTCCGTGAATCTGAAGGGTGCCGCTGAACAGCGCCACACGTTCCTGCAGGCCGCGCAGTCCGAGCGTCGTCGGATTCACGTATTCCCGTTCGGCAATGCCGCGGCCGTCGTCGGACACTTCCAGGAGCAACCCGTCCGATTCCTCCCGCAAGGTTAGCCGGACGCGCGACGCGTGGGCGTGCCGCATGACGTTGGTCAACAGTTCCTGCGCGATTCGAAAAAGCGCGGAGGACCGGTCTGGATCGAGTTTCCGCTCCGAGAGATCTGCGCTCAGCGCCGTCTCGCAGGGGATGCCGGCTCGCGCTTCGAACTCGCGCGCTTGCCATTGCAACGCCGGAACCAGGCCGAAATCGTCGAGGATACTCGGCCGCAGAGAGGAAGCGACCTTGCGAACCAATTGAATCGAATCGTCTACGAGCGCCGCCATCGACTGCAGCTTCTCGATCAGCTCCGGCTGAGACATAGCCGTACCTTTCGTGAGCTGTTTGCACAGCGTAGCCAGATCCAGCTTCAGTCCCGTTAACCGCTGGCCGAATTCGTCGTGCAGCTCCCGCGCGATCCGCTTCCGCTCTTCTTCCTTCGTGCGCTCCAGCCGCAAGGTGAGGTTGCGCAGCCGCTCATACGCGACGGCGATCTCCGCTTCCGCCCGCTTCTGCGCGGTGAGATCGATCAGGGCGCCGATCGCCCGCACGGCCCGGCCCTCATCGTTCCGCAGCACATACCCCCGATCCAGAACATACGCATAGGCGCCATCCGCTCGGCAGAAGCGGTACTGGTCCGACCACGTCTGCCCCGCACCGTTGATGGCCGCGTAGCGGGTCGCGATCACCCGAGCTTTCTCCTCCGGATGCAGACGGCTGTACCAGGACTCCACGCCCGGAGGCACCTCATACGGCCGGAAACCGAAGAGAAGCTGGAAGCCTTCGCTCCAGCCGAGCGCCTGGGTGGTCAGGTCCCAGTCCCAAATCGCGTCGTTCGTCGCGCGCGCGACGAGCTTCAGCCGTTCCTCGCCGGCGGCGAGCGCCGCTTCCGCCCGTTTTCTGGACCGGCGGTCGTTCGCATCGCGGAGCTCCCGCTGGATCGCCGGCACCAACCGCCCCAGGTTGGATTTCATCACATAGTCGTGGGCGCCGGCCTTCATGGCCGCAATCGCAGCTTCTTCGCCGATCGTTCCCGAGACGATGATGAAGGGGAGGTCGAGGCCGTTGGACTTGAGCATCTCGAGGGCGAAGAGGGCGCTGAACCGTGGGAGATTCCAATCCGCCAGCACGAGGTCCCATGTCTGGTTGCGCAGTGCCTCGTTCATGGCGCCGGGACTGTCCAGGCGTTTGACCAGCGGTGTATATCCGCCCTTCATCAGCTCGCGTTCGAGAAGCAGCGCATCGTCTTCGCAATCTTCGACGAGCAGCACCCGCAAGGTTGTTCCCATATCTTTCTGAACAGTCATTGTTTAGCCTTCTTCACCAACCGATCTTCATCCTATAGCAGCCCGTTCAACGAACAAGCATTCATCGATTTCAGGCAGCAGGGATTATTCTGCTTCAGGGCACGAAGTCGGCGTCTGGCGGTTCGTCCGATCAAAGCCTTGCCCCGCCAGGGAGCATCATGCCTTTCTCCGTCGGGGTTCGTCGATCACCTCGCGCACCTTTTGCAGGAGCGCGTCCGGCGAGTACGGTTTTTGTAGCAGCGGGCTTCCGGACGCCAGAATTCCCTGATGGGCCATCGCCGTGCCGGTATAGCCGGACATATACAGGATCTTGAGATCCGGGCACCGTTCTGTGAGACGGTCCGCGACGTCAGGCCCGCTGCCTCCGGGCATCACGACGTCGGTCAGCAGCAAGTGAATCGCCCAGTCGCGCGCTTCCGCCATCTTCAACGCCTCGTCCAAATTGGCGGCCGCCAACACGGTGTAGCCGTTGAGTTCCAGGACTTTTTTCGTCAGCGCGCGGATCGCCGCAGCATCTTCGACCAGCAAAATCGTTTCCACCCCGATCCGCTGCTGGACCGGGCGGGACTCCGTTTTCGCCGCTGGGACCTCCTCGTCGACCGTCGGCAAGTAAATTTTGAACGTCGTGCCCAGGCCCGGTTTGCTGTAGACCCAGATGAATCCGTTGCTCTGCTTGACGATGCCGTAGACCGTCGAGAGGCCGAGCCCAGTACCCTTCCCTACCTCCTTCGTCGTGAAGAACGGTTCGAAAATGCGCTTCTGCGTCTCGGCATCCATCCCGCACCCCGTGTCGCTGACCGCCAGGAGGACGTAGCGGCCCGGCGGCACCTCCACGGATTTTTTCGAATATGACTCGTCCAGGAGGACGGTGTCGGTCTCGATCGCCAAGCGCCCGCCCGTCGGCATGGCGTCGCGGGCGTTCACGGCGAGGTTCATGACGATTTGCTCGATCAGTCCAGGATCGGCCTTGATCCGCGCGAGCGTGGGAGCCAGCTCGGTCTTCAGCACGATATCCTCGCCCACGAGACGACACAGCATTTTTTCAAAGTTGCCGATCAGGACGTTGAGATCCAGGACCTTCGGCGCCAAGATCTGGCGGCGGCTGAAGGCGAGCAATTGCCGGGTCAGCCATGACGCGCGTTCCGCCGCGGTCCTGATTTCTTGCAGATCCGCCAACGTCGGCGCGCCGGCAGGCAGATTGCTCATCAGGAGCTCGGTGTAGCCCGTGATGACGGTGAGGAGGTTATTGAAGTCGTGCGCCACCCCGCCGGCGAGCTGGCCGACAGCTTCCATTTTCTGCGCCTGCCGTAGCTGTTCCTCTGTCTTCCGCAACTTCACCTCCGCCGCCCGGCGCTCGCTGATATCGACGATAAATCCGTAGAATCGATCCACGGCGCCTTCCTTCAACGGTACGATCGACAACTCGACGGGGAACTCGGTGCCGTCCTGCCGCCATCCGGTCGTCTCCACCCGCCGGTGGAGCATCGGTCCCTCGCTCGTCTCGGTAAACCGCCGGAGGCCACTGCGGTGGGCCTCACGCTGATCGGGAGGAATGATCGTCTCGGCCAAAGAGCGTCCCAGCGCTTCATCGCGGCTCCATCCGAACATGGTTTCCGCGCGGGGGTTCCAATCCGTGATTGTTCCGGTCTCGTCCATGCCGATGATGGCATCGGGGGACGACTCCAACACCGTCCGGACGCGCGCTTCGCTTTCTTGCAACGCTGCATGCGCCTTTCGGATGGCCGTGAGGTCCGTCATCGCGCCGATCAGACGCAAGGCCTGGCCCCGGATATTCCGCACGATGTAGCCGCGGTCCAGCACCTCGGCGTAGATGCCGTCCGCGCGGCGAAAACGATAGCCCTCGGACCAGGTCGTCGCGCCCCCATTGATTGCGGCATAGCAGCTGGCGATCACGCGGTCTTTGTCGTCCAGATGTAGGCGGCCGTACCAGGACTCGACGCCCGCTTCGACGTCATAGGCCTGGTGGCCGAACAAAGCGGAAAACCCCTCGTTCCACCACATTCCGTTCGTCGAGAGATCCCAGTCTCTCACGGCATCGTTCGTGGCGCGCGCCACCAACTGCAACCGTTCCTCGCTGGCAGCCAAGGCCACTTCCGCTCTCCGGCGCGCACAGCGGTCGGCCGCTTCCCGCACTTCCCGCTCGACGGCCAGGACGAGCCGTCGGAGATGCTTTTTGCTGACGAAATCGTGCCCGCCCGCTTTCATCGCTGAAATAGCCGCCTCTTCGCCGATCGCTCCCGACACGATGATGAACGGCAGATCCAGTCCCTGGGACTTCAGCATTTCGAGCGCGAAGAGGGCGCTGAACTCCGGCAAGTTCCAGTCCGCCAGGACGACATCCCACGTCTCCTGCTGCAACGCGTAGTGCATGGCGGCGGGAGTCTCCACCCTCCGGACAACCGGCTCATAGCCGCCGCGCTGCAGTTCGCGCAGGATCAGCGCTGCGTCGTCCTCGGTATCCTCAATCAGTAACACTCGAAGCAGGCGGGCCATAGTTTAGTGTAAACCTCCCGTGGCAGGGAGCTGTTCGTTCAATACCAGCCAATAGAGCTCCAGATGCCCCACGGCTTCTGCAAACTGCGTAAAGTCCACCGGCTTCCGGATATAGCTGTTGGCGCCCAAGCTGTAGCCTTTGATCAGATCCTGCTCCTCTTTCGATGAGGTGAGGATGACCACCGGGAGCAGCTTGGTCCGGGGGTCTGCCCGCATCCGCTTGAGCACTTCGAGCCCGTCGATCTTGGGGAGCTTCAAATCCAGCAGGACCACCTGAGGCATAAGCTTGGTGTCGCGGCCCTCATGGGCCCCGGTGCCGAAGAGAAAGTCCAGGGCCTCCACCCCATCGTGCGCCACGGCAATCTTGTTGACAAGGTTGCCCTGCTTCAGGGCCCGCAGCGTCAAGATCTCGTCGTCCGGATTGTCTTCCACCAATAGGATCATCTTGTCTTTTAAGATCGTATTGTTCTTCATACGCTCCTCTCTCCTAACGTGAAATAAAAGGTCGCGCCCTGGCCGACCCGACCTTCCGCCCACACACGGCCGCCGTGGCGCACGACGATGCGCTTCACCGTTGCGAGCCCGATGCCGGTGCCGGAATACTCCGTCATGGCATGCAACCGTTGAAAGGCGCCGAAGAGTTTGTCGACATAGGCCATGTCGAAGCCCACCCCATTGTCCCGCACAAAATATGCCGTCGTCCCGTCCTGGGACATCGCGCCGACCTCGATCGCCGCCCGCTCTTGCTTGCTCGTGAATTTCCAGGCATTGCCGAGCAGATTGTCGAACACGATCTGCAAAAGCCGTGTATCGCCCTCCGCGCAGAGCCCCGGCGCGACGACCAGCTCGACTTGGCGGCCCGGCCAGCTCTTCCGCAGCTCGTCCGCGCTGCCCAGGGCCAGGGCGCTCAGGTCCACCGGTTCGCGCCGGAGGTCGTCTCTGGTCGCGCGCGACAGGCTGAGGAGATCGTCGATCAACTGCCCCATGCGCTGGCTCGCCGCCCGTATCCGGTTCAAGTGGTCCCTCCCCTGCTCGTTCAACCGGTCGGCACAGTCTTCCAGCAGCGCCTGGCTGAACCCGTCGATGCTCCGCAGCGGAGCCCGCAGGTCATGAGAGACGGAGTAGGAGAAGGCCTCCAGTTCTTTGTTGGCCGCGTCGAGCAACTGGCGCTGACCGAGGGCATGCTCTT
Organism: Dehalococcoidia bacterium; assembly: GCA_039918655.1. Classification (GTDB taxonomy): domain Bacteria; phylum Chloroflexota; class Dehalococcoidia; order SM23-28-2; family RBG-16-64-32; genus DATKKM01. The sequence continues at coordinate 8,339 of JBDSHD010000239.1, forward strand.
CCACCTGCCTCCGTTCAGTAATGTCGCGAGCGATCGCAATGAGACGGGTCTGAGCCGTATTGACGCCGACGCATTGCAGATTGGTCTCCACCGGTACGTCCACTCCGTCTTTGCGCCGGTGGGCTGTCGTGAAGCTGTGGGACGACTTCGCCCCGCTCATCAGCGGCGCGATCATCGCCCGGAACCGCGGCTCATCGAACTCCGGCATGATGTCCAGCGGCGTCGTCAGCAGCAATTCCTGACGGCTATATCCCGTCTGTCGCACGGCCCCCTCGTTCACGTGGCTGAACCGCAGCGTCCGGGGATCGAAGATGAAGGCGCCGTCCACGATGGCATCCAGCGTGGCCAGCGCGTCGCGCATGGCCGCCTCCCTCTGCTTTCGCTCGGTAACGTCGTGGACGATTTTCGAAATCCCGATGATGGTTCCCTGCCGGTTCTTGATGGACGATAGCGCCAACGACACTTCCACCGGATGGCCGTTTTTTCTCATCAGGATTGTCTCGAGCTGCTCGATGCGCTCTCCTCGTTTCAGGCCTTCTACGATCCGGGGTTCCTCGTCG
>JBDSHD010000240.1:0-2584 GCA_039918655.1 Dehalococcoidia bacterium
ATGTCCACCATCTCCCCGGACGTCACCCGGCACATCGCGGAGCGATTGTCGGCAGCCAGCGTCGACATGCTGGACGCGCCGGTCAGCGGCGGCGAGACCGGCGCGATCAACGCCACCCTGTCAATCATGGCCGGCGGCAAGGAGGACGTTTTCGAGCGTTGCCTGCCTGTCTTCGAGGCGCTCGGCAAGAAAATCGTCTATTGCGGCCCATCCGGGAGCGGCCAGGTCGTTAAGCTCTGCAACCAGGTCGTCGTCGGACTGAACAACCTTGCCGTCTGTGAAGCGCTCGTCCTTTGCCTGAAGGCCGGCGTCGATCCCCGCCGGATGCTCGACGCCATCGGCGCCGGTGCCGCCGCGTCCTGGGCCGTCGCCAATCTTGCGCCGAAGATGCTCGACCGCGACTTCCGGCCGGGGTTCAAGGTGGAACACCAGCTCAAGGACCTCCGCCACGCCCTCGCGACAGCACGCGACATCAAGGTTCAACTTCCTGGAACGGAGCTTGTCAGCCAGCTCTTCGAGGGACTGGATACGAGCGGGATGGGCGCGGAAGGAACACAGGCGCTCATCAAATCGCTGGAGAATCTCGCGGCGCCGCAGGCCGTCTAAACGCAAACAAGGCGCGTGACGCGCCCTGTTTGACCCCTCCCATTGGGCAAAGCGGCTAGACCACCCGCCGATCCAATTGGCCACATTCTACGCCTTTACGGGTCGCTGTCAAACAATGACCCACCAAAGGCGCATTAGCGAAGTTTCGACTACAATAAGCGTGTGAATACATTTCAAGGACTACTCGCAGCTTGATCACTCAGGATGAAGTGGTCGACGTCCTCCGCGAGGTCTACGATCCAGAACTGCACTACAACATCTACGACCTCGGTCTCGTATACGACATCGATGTCCAGGACCCCGGCGACGTCAGCATTTTGATGACCCTAACAACGCCGATGTGCCCAATTGGCCCGATGGTCACAGAACAGATCAAGGAGATGCTGGACCTGATGCCCGGTGTCCGGGACATCGAGGTTGAGTTCACGTTCAACCCGGCCTGGACCCCCGAGATGATGACCGACGAAGCGCGCGCCGACCTCGGCCTCGACTAGCTCGTGATCAAGATTCGCCCCGCCGACTCCATTTATCACAAGGAAGGCGGCTGGTTTGACGCTCGCTGGCACTTCTCGTTCGATGAGTACCACGACCCTGACAACATGGGCTTCGGCACGATGCGCGTCTTCAACGACGATCGCCTCGTCCCCGGCGCCATCTGGCCAATGCACCCGCATCGCGACATCGAGGGCCTAACGTACGTCGCGGAAGGGACGTTCCGGCACCAGGACAGCCTCGGCAACGGCGGCGTATTCCCCGCCGGCTCAGTCCAGCGCATGACCCTCGGCTCCGGTGCCTATCACTCCGAGCAGAACGCCTCCGAGACCGAAGCCGTCCGCTTCATTCAGATCTGGATCATGCCGCGCGAGCGGGGCCTCGCGCCTGGTGTCGAGCAAAAGGAGTTCACCACCGCGGACCGCACCAACCAGCTCCTCCGCGCCATCGGCCCCGACCGCGAAGGCGGAAGCATCCTCGTCCACCAGGACGCCTCGATGTACCTATCACGGCTCGATCCCGCCATCTCCGTCTCGCACGACTTCCGCCCCAACTTCGGCGGCTACCTCTTCTTGATGGAAGGCGCCGTTACCCTGAACGGTAAGACCATGGAAGAGGGTGCGGCCGCAACGATCACCGACGAAAGTAATCTTCAGATCGCCGCACAAGCGACGTCCGAGCTGATCATGATGGAAGTACAGGTCGCCTAGCTGGCGGTCTCAGTCGGGTCCCTTAAGGGCCTCGCCGGTCCGGCCCTCCTCTTCCGTCTCCGGGTCCAGCAGTCGCTCCTTCGCCGTCGTATGATAACCAGCAGAAAACAGGTTGCGTTATCTCTGGCGGAGTGCGCCATTCACCCATCGGAGATGTGGATAAGTTGTGAGTAACTGAGATATGGCTCAACAATCTAGCATCGAGTGGACGGAAGCGACGTGGAACCCGGTAACGGGCTGCACCCAGGTCAGCCCCGGCTGCGGACACTGCTACGCGAAGACGTTCGCCGAGAGGTTCCGCGGAGTTCCGGGACATCCGTACGAGTTTGGCTTTGACCTTCAACTCCGGCCAGAGCGACTGAAGCAGCCGTTGGAATGGAAAAGGCCGCGTACGATCTTCGTGAATTCCATGAGCGACCTCTTCCACGAGGACGTGCCATTGGAATTCATACAGCAGGTCTTCGAAACGATGCGCCGGGCTGATCACCACACCTTCCAGGTCCTCACAAAACGATCCCAGCGACTTCTCGATCTGGCCCCTTCACTTCCTTGGCCCGACAACGTGTGGATGGGAGTGTCCGTTGAGTATCAGCGCTGGACTACGCGCATCGACGATCTGCGGCGGACCGCAGCGAAAGTTAAGTTCCTCTCGTGCGAACCCTTGTTAGGTCCGCTAGTGTTGGATCTACAGAGCATTGACTGGGTGATCGTCGGAGGAGAGAGCGGGCACGGTGCTCGTCCGATGAAGCCGGAATGGGCGCGAAGTATCCGGGATC
>JBDSHD010000241.1:0-3778 GCA_039918655.1 Dehalococcoidia bacterium
CTCCCTCGCCGACTACCTGATGCCGATCATCAAGGACCGCCGCGCCAACCCGAAGAACGACCTCATCAGCGGCCTCGTCGCCGCCGAGGAGCAGGGCCAGGGGCTGAGCGAGGACGAGATCTTCTCGACCACGATCCTCCTCCTCATCGCCGGGAACGAGACGACGACCAACCTCATCGGCAACAGTATGTACGCCCTGCTCACACACCCGGATCAGATGAAGCTCCTCCAGGACGACCCCTCGCTCATGAAGTCCGCCACCGAGGAACTGCTGCGTTTCGCCGGTCCCGTCCAGGCCACGGGCCGCGTGCTCAAAGAGGACATGATCGTCGCCGGACAGGAGATGAAGGAAGGCGAGTCCGCATTCGTCCTCCTCGGCGCCGCCAACCGTGACACCGCCAAGTGGGGCCCGACGGCGAACGACCTGGACATCACCCGCAACCCCACGGACCACGTGGCCCTTGGCGACGGCATTCACTTCTGCCTCGGCGCTCCGCTCGCCCGCGCCGAAGCCCAGATCACCATCGGCGCCATCCTCCGCCGCTTCCCCAACCTCCGCATCACCGGCGACCCCGAATGGGGCGGCACCTTCATCATCCGCGGCGTCCGCAAACTGCCGCTCGCGTGGTAGCGGCGACGCGGCCCCACCAGCGCGCTATGGATTCCCGCCTTCGCGGGAATGACGATCGAGTAGTGTGTCCATCTCCGCGCGGCCCAGCGTGTACGGCGGCCACTGCTTCTCGTGCCGCCCGCCGACTCGCTCGTAGAAGCCGATCGCTAGCTGGTTCCAGTCCAGGACTTGCCACTCCACGGCGACGCAGCCGCGCCGGTCCGCTTCCTTCACGACGGCCTTGAACAGTGCGAATCCGGCGCCGGACTTCCTGTGCGCCGGTTCGACAAAGATGTCTTCCATGTACAGCTTGGGGTTCGCCCGAAACGTCGAGTAACTCTCGAAGTACAGCGCGTATCCGATAGCCTCTCCCGACGCCTCGGCCAGGACCGCCTCGAACCGCTTGCCTTCGGCCAGGTGTGCGCGGAATCGTTCCTTCGCGGCCTCATCGGGCGGCGTTAGTTTCTCGTAGGCTGCCAGCCCCTCCATCAACCGGATCAGCGTCTCACTGTCCGCGAGCGTGGCCCGGCGGACCGATACTTCGCTCACGTAGCGCTAGACCGTGGCGAGGAGGTCGATCTGCTGGCGGTGGACCGCGTCCATGATTCGGGCGCCCGTTGCCTCGTCCGGCTCGCACAGCGGCAGCCGGAAGCCGCCCATCTCGAAGCCGATCTCGTTCAATGCGTACTTCACAGGGATCGGGTTCGGCCCCAGCGTCATCAGGTCCGTCATCAGTGGCAGCAGCCGGCGGTGGATCAGCGCCGCTTCGCGCATCTCGCCCGTGATCTGGGCCTCGATCATCCGCCGCATCTGCGCTCCGACGAGGTGCGCTACGACCGAGATCAGGCCGTAGCCGCCCACCGCCAGTATTGGCAACGTCAATTGGTCGTCGCCGCTCCAAACGCGGTACGAAGGAGGCGCCTCTTCGATGATCCGGGCGATCTGCTCCAGGTCGCCGGACGACTCCTTCACACCCGCGATGTTCGGCAGTTCCGCCAGCCGCAGTTGTGTCTCGGCAGTCAGGTTGACGGCCGTCCGGCCCGGGATGTTGTAGATGATGCAAGGAACCGACACCGCGTCCGCGATAGCCGCAAAGTGGCGGTACAGACCTTCCTGCGGCGGCTTGCTGTAGTAAGGCGTCGTCAGCAACACGCCGTCCACGCCCTCGCGCCCCGCCTCGCACGACAGCTCGACGCTCTCCGCCGTGTTGTACGTGCCCGTCCCGGCGATGACCGAGCCGCGGTTGCCCACGGCGCCCTTCACCTCGCTGAACAACCGCATCTTTTCGTCGTGCGTCAGCGTCGGCGCCTCGCCAGTCGTGCCGGCGATCACCACGCCATCGCTCCCGCTCTCCAGGAGCGCGAGGGCCAGGCGCTTGGCCTGCGCGTAGTCGACATTGCCTTCGGCGTCGAAGGGCGTGACCATCGCTGTTAGCAGGCGTCCGAGTTGCATTTCAGTCCTCCGGGGCGTGTTCTGTTTCGGGTGCGGAAATGATAACACGCTGGAAGCCGCGCGGCAGGTGCGCGAAGATGGGAGCGCCGTGGCCAACCCCTTCAAGCGCGACCCCGAACCGTTCCCGGACTTGCCCGACGTCAGCCTCCAGCCGATCGGCTACGTCCGCAACCGCGTCAAGCAGCCGACGCCGGACGGTTGGGCCGACGTCGAGTCACGCATCGTCCTGAAGCCGGACTTCGAGCCGATGCTGCTCAACCTCGGCGACTACTCCCACGTCATCGTCGTCTTCTGGCCGCACGAGGTCCCGGACGATGTCCGTGGCTCCAAGCCGCAGCTCCACCCCCGCGATGAGGAGACTTACCCGCTGATGGGCGTGCTTGCCACCCGCAGCCAGATTCGTCCTAACCCGATCCTCGTAACGCCCGTGCGACTCCTCGGCGTCAAAGGCAACATCCTCAAAGTCCGCGGACTTGACGCCATCGACGGCACCCCCGTGCTCGACGTTAAGCCGTATCTCCCGTTTTACGATGCGGTTTCGGATGCCAGCGTTCCCGATTGGGTGGCGAAAGCGCAGGCGTGGCGCGAGGCACCGTAGAGGCGCTGTTTCGCGTAGGTCCGTGCCGATTGAGTCGCCCCGGTGGAGGGCTAAAGACCTCCGCTACCTGCAGCGGCGTTACGCGCCCATTAGATAACCGGCGACGAGCGTGAAGTGCATTATGCTGCCGCCGATCACGAGCACGTGGAACACTTCGTGGTACCCGAACACGGTCGGGAACGGGTCTGGACGCCGCGTCGCGTAGATCACGCCGCCGAGCGTGTAGAGCAGCCCGCCGCCCGCCAGTAACGCCAGCGGTACGAGCGCGAACCACTCCGCGATTTCGGTCGCCGCTACCACCGCGATCCAGCCGGTCGCGACGTACAGACTGACCCCGAGCCACCTCGGGGCGCCCGGCCACCACATCTTCAACACCACGCCGCAGGCGGCCACCGACCAGACGATCGCCAGGATCGCGATGCCCCAGGCTGTGCTCGCGGCCAGCAGGCAGAATGGTGTGTAGCTGCCCGCGATCAGGATGAAGATCATCGAGTGGTCCAGCCGCTTCATCACGCCCCGCATCCGGGTGCCCCAGGGGATCGTGTGGTACGTCGCGCTCGTCGTGTACAGGGCGATGAGGCTCGCCGCGAACACCACGCCACCCACGTACGCCTCCGCTGAGTCCGCCAGTAGCACGAGCACCACCAACCCAACGGTTGCCAGCACCGCCGCGCCGAGGTGGAAATACCCGCGCAACAGCGGCTTCCGCGCATCTCGCGGATGGATCCGAGTCATGCCGCCTCCGCCCGTCGCAGGAAGTCGCGTAGGACCCGGTCGAACGCCTCAGGCTCCTCCATGTGCGCCATGTGGGAGCTGTTCTCGAATATCGCCAGTTCCGAGCCGGGGATCCTGCGCTGCATCGCCGCTACCATCTCCGGCGTTGCCTCGTCGTGGCGGCCGCAGGTGATTAGCGTCGGCGCCGTAATCTTGCCGATATCAGCTTCCCGGTCCCAGCCCTTCAGGTTGCCCACGGCGTTGAATTCGCTCGGGCCCCACATGTGTTCGTAAGCCGGGGATGCCGCGTGGTTCGCCATCGTCCGCAGCAGTGCGTCCGGCCACGGTTGCTCTCCCCGGTAGACGTGCTTCGTCATGAAGAGGAGTGAAGCCGCCATGTACTC
>JBDSHD010000242.1:0-4845 GCA_039918655.1 Dehalococcoidia bacterium
ATTCCCTACGAAGAGGCCGTAATGGACGCGCTCGTTTCGGGCCTTGGCGGTCGTTTCGAGACCGGGAAGGTGAGCGGGGTCGTGCCAGAAGTCGCGGAGGCCGCTTTCGGGCTGGGATATAGTCCGCGCAGACGAGGGGCTGTGCTGGAGGCCCGCGTGCTCCCCGTCAGCTGCCGGGCCGAAGAACTCTGGCGAGCAGCGAGCTCGGTAGGGGGTAAGAACGGCTGGTACTACATGGACTGTGCGTGGACCGTGCGGGGCTGGATAGATGGACTGCTGGGAGGTCCCGGCAACCAACGGAGTCGGCCAGACCGCCTCGAACAGGGCGCCCAACTCGACAGCTGGACGATAGAACGCTACGTCGAAGGGCGCGACCTCTGTCTGCGATCGCGGATGCGTTTGCCCCGGCTCGCCCGGCTGGGTCTACACGTGCGCGAGCAGGGACCGCATGTGCTCCTGGTGCAATGGGTGGAGTTCCACCCCAACTTCCTGACCTGGTTCTACTGGTGGGCCACCTACCTGCTGCACTGGCTGATATTCCGCGGCCTGATGAAGGGAATCGCGGGCCACGTTCGTGTGATCAAGGAGGATACCGGCGTTGTACAAGCTTGAACGGACGGCGCTGGTGCCGGCACCTCTCCACGATGTCTTTGAGTTCTTCAGCGATCCCAATAACCTCGCGAGGATCACTCCGAGGAGCATGGGGTTCAAAATAACGCACATCGACGAGCTTTCTATTCGCCCCGGCTTCCGGATCGAATACACCGTGAAGCCGCTCTTAGGCGGCCCGGTGAAGTGGGTGACGAGAATACCCGTGTTCGACCCACCGCACCGGTTCGTCGATATCCAGGAACGGGGGCCGTATCGCTCGTGGCGCCACGAGCACACGTTCGAAGACCTGGACGGCCAGACGCTTATGCGCGACCGCGTCGAGTACGAGATGCCGTTGGGGCCGATCGGCGACCTCATACAGCGGCTCGTCGTCGCGCGCCAGCTCCAGGAGATCTTCGACTACCGCACCCGGAAGATCGGCCGCCTATTCGCTTCATCGGCGGCGGCCACGCCCTTGGGTTCGTAGCCGCAGGTCGTTAGGATCGCCTGTGACAGTTCCTCCGGTGCGGGTGCGACGCCTGAACGCAGGCACGATGAACGCCGCTAGCGACTACGTCCTCTACTGGATGACGTCGTACCGGCGTGCGGGCTGGAACTTCGCCCTCCAGCGCGCCGTAGATCACGCTCTGGAACTCCGCAAACCCCTGTTGGTGCTCGAGGCGCTCAGGTGCGACTACGAGTGGGCCAGCGACCGCCTGCACTCGTTCGTCCTGGAAGGAATGGTCGATAACGAGCGCCGCTTCCAGGAGTGCGGCATCGCGTACTATCCATACGTTGAGCCAGAAGCCGGCGCAGGCAAAGGGCTGCTGCGGGAGCTATCCGGTCGGGCCTGTGTCGTCGTCACGGATGACTTTCCGTCATTCTTCCTGCCGCGCGCCGTCGCGACGGCGGCAAAACAGGTTGCCGTGCTCCTCGAGCAGGTCGACTCGGTGGGTATTCTGCCCATGCGAGACGCCGACCGAGCCTTCCCAACGGCATATGCGTTCCGGCGCTTTCTGCAACAGACCCTACCCGCCCGTCTCGAGGAGTTCCCGGAGCCAGACTCCCTTGCCCGGGCGGCATCCCTGCCTGCTGCGATCGTTCCGGAGGAAATCCGACGCCGGTGGCCGCCGATGCTGGTTGGCGACGGCGCGAGCGTCCAGGCCCTGGTTGCATCCCTGCCGATCGACCACTCGGTTGGGGCAGTGAAGTTGCGGGGCGGCGAGGACGCGGTAAACCGTGTCCTCGTGACATTCGTTGGGGAACGTCTCGATGGATATGCAGGTGACGCGAGTAACCCGGGATTGGATGCAACCAGCGGCCTCTCACCGTACCTGCATTTCGGACACATCTCTTCGCACCAGGTGCTGCGGGCGGTGCTGACCAGGGAAGAATGGCACCCAGGGCGGATCTCCGGCCGGGCCGACGGTCGCCGGAGTGGGTGGTGGGGGCTCTCGGCACCTGCCGAGGCATTCCTGGATCAACTGATCACGTGGCGGGAACTCGGGTTCAACTTCTGTCATGTCCGTGAGGACTACGACCGGATCGAGTCTTTGCCCTTGTGGGCGCGGGAGACGCTGCAGAAGCACGCGGTGGATCCCCGCCCCCACCTGTACTCACGGCAGGAACTGGAGGTGGCGGAGACGCATGACCCGGTGTGGAACGGGGCGCAACGCCAGCTTTTGCATGAGGGGCGCATCCACAATTACCTCCGCATGCTCTGGGGCAAGAAGATCCTGGAATGGACGGCGAGCCCGCAGGAAGCCCTGGACGTGATGATCCACCTCAACAACAAGTACGCGCTCGACGGAAGGGATCCCAACTCCTACAGTGGCATCTTCTGGTGTCTCGGCCGCTATGACCGGCCATGGGGTCCCGAGCGCCCGATCTTCGGCAAGGCACGCTACATGAGCTCTGAGAACACCAGGCGCAAGTTCAGACTCGACATGTCCGGTCACCGCAAGGGGATCTGACCAGCAGGGCGGCCGGCTTCTGGTCACCAAAGCCAGCGATTTGAGCAGCTTCCTGCCGTGTTACCCGTTGCCTCACCTTGCACACCGCACCGGCTCCTCGGAGTCCTTCGCGATGATCTCTCCTTGGTCCTAGTTCTTGGGCAGCCCCAGCCCCCGTTGAGCAGCTAGCCGAGGACCTACCGGTGCCTGGGGTGTGGATTCGTCTCAGGAACCGAGATGATCGCAGCGCGCACATGAATCGAGGTGCACACCCATTCCTACGCACCACAACTGTAGGCTAAGTCGCATCGAAACACAGACGTGAGATGCGGGCCATTAGGCCGCATGAGCCTTCTACCTCCAGAGCCGGGTGTACAGGACGACCCTCTGTCTCGTCAGCCAGTGGGCGGACAGTACGCGTAGATTCCGATGCCGGGCAGGCAGCTGGTCGCTTTGAAAGAATTCTGCTCAAGCGGATCACGCGGTCGCCCTCATGGCGTTGCAGCAAGAGCAGAAGGTACGGACTTGAGATGAGTGAATTGGCCGCGCATCGCTGTAATCCGCCTCGATCACGCCCTGAGTGACGAAGAGCAGTTCTGGCGCCCCCGGAAGGATTCGAACCTTCAACCTACTGCTTAGAAGGAATCAGGTCGTTTTCGTGCCGAAATCAGGGCGATCCGTATCTGGTTGGCGACTGCTTACGACAGCAGGCAGATGCTCACCTTAGCCATAGGCTAGAGCAGCTGCCTTCAGGCTAAGGATTGCGCCGGTCGGCGTTAGTATACAGCAGTTGGGTTGGCGCGTGGATCGCCATTCAACCGAAGTAATAAGACTTGACTTTTCTTCCATAGGCTCGAACTTGGCTTCATCGCGCGCTGAGTGAGCCACCTGTAGCGTGGACAGTGCCGCCTGTTCGATGGCTTGGTCCAATGGGATCAGCCGAGTTGGATTCCGCCGAATCGCCTTGTTCAAACCATTGAGCGATTCTCTGGATGCACTGTGGCTCGCCTCAGGCCGAAGAACCAATATCCCCGCGCTTGACAGGCGAGACGTTCGCCAAGATTCCCAGCGGGATCGCTGGAACCAATCGCCTCTAGACGCCGTGCGCGGGTTCCTGAGGTGACGGAATTGGGGTCCTCGTGTTGTAAGATCGGAGGATGCTAAAGCCATGGCTAACGCTGTCCGCCCGGCGGATGCCCGGAGGGAGCAACGACCAACGTGAGGCATTGCAACATGGACGGCTCATGCAGGAGACGGTTGATGGGGCATGCTCGCCCGAACGGAAGGGGTGCGGTGTGAGAACAACACGATTCCCGTTTCTTGCGGTGATTGCCGCTTTTGCGGCCCTCCTGGCCTTGCCCACGCCCGGCGTCGGCGCGGCAGGTTACACCGTTGACACCACGTCAGACTCGAATCTCACCGCTTGCACGGGCACCCCAGGCGACTGTAGCCTGCGTGGCGCGATCAACAACGCGAACTCCAGCGGAGCCGCCGACACCATCACCTTCGACTCCACCATCTTCCCCGGCGGCTCGCCGGCAACGATCGCCATCAATTCCGCGCTGCCGAACATATTGGGCTTCGTCGATACAATCGATGCGACCGGCGCGGGTGTCATCATTGATGGCGTTAACGTAGAACCGGGCTTCGCCTCATTCGCCTGCCTCACGATTCAAGCGAGTACCGTAACGATCAAGGGCATCCAGATCACCGACTGCAGTCCCGGTGTCTTGATACTGAGCGGCTTCAACAACACTGTCGGCCCGGGAAACGTCATCTACGACAACGGGACCGGCATCTGGCACGCTTCGCCCAACTCCGGCAACAAGATCATCGGGAACATGATCGGCACCACCGCCGACGGCACAGCGCTGAACCCCGATGGGGCGAATATCACCGGCGTCATGGCAGTCGGTGGCGGGGGCCTCACAATTGGCGGGACCGGCGCCGGCGAAGGAAACGTCATCTCCGGGAGCGTCATCCGTGGATTGGATATCCAGGGTAGCAACACCACCGTCCAGGGGAACAAGATCGGCACCGATGTCAGCGGAACCGTCGACCTGGGAAACAACAGTGACGGAGTGTACGTCGAAAGCGCAGCCGCTGTCGTTGTTATCGGCGGGGCCACCGCTGCTGCACGCAACGTCATCTCGGGGAACGGCGGCAACGGCGTCAAGCTGTCGAGCAGCGGCTCAAGCGTTAGCGTGCAAGGAAACTACATCGGCACCGACGCCACGGGCACAGCAGACCTCGGGAACTCGCTGGACGGCGTGATCGTGGAGGTCGGCTCCAAGGTCATCTA
>JBDSHD010000243.1:0-3409 GCA_039918655.1 Dehalococcoidia bacterium
GAGTCCGCAACGAGGACATCCTTGAAGGGCGTGCACCGACGCTGATGTGACCGGTGACATGCCGCCGCCCGCACAGACCACTTTCACTCTTCACTCTTCACAAATTCACCCTTCACCAGTGCCACTTCCCCCTTCGCGATAAACCAAACCCCCGCTAGGCTCCGCACCAGCGATGCTAGCGAAGACAAACAGTTGCGCCGTAATCGGCCTCGATGGTGAGATCGTCGAGGTCGAGGTCCACATCAGCAACGGCCTGTCCCGGTTCACCATCGTCGGGCTGCCCGACACCGCCGTCACCGAGGCGAAGGAGCGCGTCCGCTCCGCCATCAAGAACTCCGGCTTCCGCTTCCCTGACACACACATCACCGTTAACCTCGCCCCCGCCGACCTGCGCAAGGAGGGCCCCGCCTACGACCTCCCGATCGCCATCGGCGTCCTCATCGCCTCCGGCCAGGTCCCCGAGGCCCGCCGCGACTGCATCTTCATCGGCGAACTCTCGCTCGACGGGCGACTCCGGCACACCAACGGCGTCCTGCCGATGGTTGGCCTCGCCCGCGAGCGCGGCTTCACCACCGTCTTCGTCCCCGCGCCCGACGCCGCCGAAGCGGCCCTCATCGACGGTCTCGAGGTGATCCCCCTCGTCTCCCTGCACTCACTGGCCGAGCACCTGCGTTTCACCGGCATCATCGACCCCTTCGTGCCCGGAACCACCTTTGAGACCGCGGACGTGGCGCTGCCCGACGGTTCCGACTTCCGTGACATCAAGGGCCAAGAGCACGTCAAGCGCGCCCTCGAGGTGGCGGCCTCCGGCGGGCACAACGTCCTCATGGCCGGTCCGCCCGGCTCCGGCAAAACACTCCTCGCCCGCGCCATGCCGACGATCCTCCCCCGCATGGCCAGCCAGGAAGCGCTCGACGTCACCAAGATCTACAGCGTCTCCGGACTCCTCCCGCCCGGTACATCGCTCATCCGCCGCCGCCCCTTCCGCGCGCCGCACCACACGATCTCGCACGCCGGCCTCGTCGGCGGCGGCCGCGTGCCCCGCCCCGGCGAGATCACTCTGTCGCACCGCGGCGTCCTCTTCCTCGACGAGCTACCGGAGTTCGGTCACTCGGTGTTGGAATCGATCCGCCAGCCTCTGGAGGACCGCATCGTCACCGTCAGCCGCGCCCAGGGCAACGTCACCTTCCCCGCCAACTTCATGCTTGTCGCCGCGATGAACCCTTGTCCCTGCGGCTACTACGGCGACACGACCCGACCCTGCACCTGCGCCAGCACTGCCGTCACGCGCTACCAGCACCGCATCTCCGGCCCCCTCATGGACCGCATCGACATCTTCGTCGAGGTTCCGCGCGTCGACTTCGAGAAGCTTTCCGCGGGCCCGGCCCCCGAGGGATCAGCCGAGGTCCGAGAGCGCGTTGAACGCAGCCGTGGCGTCCAGCGCTTTCGCTACTCGGAATCACGCCTCGCCGCCAACGCCGAGATGGGCCCGGTCGAAGTCCGCGAGTTCTGCCAGCGCTACCTGGACGACGCGGCGACCGCCCTCATCAAGACTGCCGTCAACCAGCTCGCCCTCTCCGCCCGCTCCTACCACCGCGTCCTCAAGGTCTCCCGCACGATCGCCGATCTCGCAGAAGCCGAGACCATCACTGCCGCCCACGTCGCCGAGGCGCTACAATACCGCCATCGAGGATCAGCCTGACGCCCTGCCACTAGAACTGCTCGACGTCGAGCCGCTGCGCCCGCTTCTCGCACGCCAACCCCTCGCCGTCCTCAGCGACATCGACGGCACGCTCGCCCCCATCGTCTCCAACCCTGACCGGGCGCGCGTAACCGCTCGCGCCAACAACGCCCTACACGCGCTCGCAGACCGGGGCGTCCGCATCGGCTTCGTCACCGGCCGCTCGCTCGACGCTGCGCGAACCATGATCGACGTTCCGGACGCGTATTACGCCGCCAACCACGGCCTCACATTGTTCATCGACGGCGAGGCCCAGACGGCCGCGGAAGTTGCGCCCTTCGTCGAGCTAGTCCGGCAGGCCATCGCTGAAATCGGCGGCATCAACGTGCCAGGCGTCCTCATTGAGGACAAAGGCCCAATTGTCGCCCTGCACTACCGGATGGCCGCCTCCGAAGCTGATGCAGTCGCCGCCATCGAGTCCGCGATCGCCGGCTCACCTGCCGCCCGAGGGTTCACCATTCACCACGGCCGGAAGGTCATCGAACTGCGCCCGCCGCTACCACTCAACAAGGGCACCGCCGCTACCTCCCTGCTGGACCGGATAACGCCTGCGGCCGTCATCTGCCTCGGCGACGACGTCACGGATATCGACATGTTCCGGGCAGTCCAGGCGTCCGGCATCCCCTCAGCCGTCATCGCGGTGGCGAACGACGAGGAAACAGGCGTGATGGAGGCGGCGGAGTACTTCGTGCGCGGTGTCGAGGGCGTCGAGCGCCTGCTCGAGCAGGTCCTTACAGCGATCCCTTAGTCGACAGCGCCAGCAGGTCCTCGAATTGAGACCCCAGCCAGTGCAGGATGTCTTGCTCTTCCACCATTTTTCGCAGCGCGGACGCCCGCTCCCGGCGCTCCTCCTGGGGCATTGTCAGCGCCCGGTGAAGCGCTCGCACCGTCCCCTCGATGTCCGACGGCGAGACCGGCAGTACGTACGGCGCCATCTGCTCGTACGAGCCCGCCATCTCGGAGAGGATCACCACACCGTCCCGCGTGTTCACGAGCGGCCCTTCCTTGGACACCAGGTTCATGCCGTCGATGAGCGGGTTCACCATCAGCACGTCGTACAGCGTCATCCCCGCAATCGCCTGGGCGTAGTTCTCTTCGTAAAAGACCCGCACCGGCTGCCAGCCAATGTCGCCGTAGTGGTCGTTGATCGACTCCACCAGTTCGAAGATCTCGTCCGTATAAGTCTGGTACACACCCAGCTCGCTCCTCGACGGTACGAGGAACTGCAGGAAGTTCACCTTCCCCCGGAACTCCGGGTAGCGCTCCAGCAGGAGTTCCCAAGCGCGCAGCCCACGGATGATGTTCTTACTCGGCTCCGACCGGTCGACCCGGACAATCGTCTGCTCACCGGTCAGCGGCCGCAACTTCTCGACGTGCGCCGCGATCTCGTCCGACTTCGCTAACTCCAATAGTTCCGCGGAGTCGACCGAGATCGGGTACTGACGGACGTAGATCGTCCTGCCACGGAAACGGATGGCACGCTGCGGGTAGTCGATCTCCGCGCCCTCCAGCATCCCCTCCGCGCAGTGCAGGAAATTGGAAACGTCTTCATGCGTCTGCAGGCCTACGATGTCGTTCGCGCACATCGACTCGTGCACAGCATGGCGCATGAACTGCGGCAACAGACCCCAGTAACGAGGCCCCGGCCAGGGGATGTGCGTGAAGTGG
>JBDSHD010000244.1:0-4991 GCA_039918655.1 Dehalococcoidia bacterium
CGGGATCTCTTCGCCCCTGAGGCCACGCGGGTATCCCTGCCCGTCGTACCGCTCATGGTGCGCCAGCACGATCTCGCCCGCGTCCCGCAGGTTGCTGATCCCGCTCAAGATCGCGTAACCCAGCTCAGGGTGCCGCTTCATCTCATCCCACTCGTGCCCACTCAGGTCGCCGGGCTTCGTCAGGATCGACTCCGCGATCTCGATCTTCCCGATGTCCGCCAGCACCGCCGACTTCTGTAGCAGCCGGATGTCCTCGAATCTCAGACCCATCTCAGAAGCCACCCTCGCCGCCAGTTTCGAGACCCGCGACGTGTGTAGCGATTTGATGTCGTCCCGCAGGTTCATCGCCCCGCAGAGCACTCCGATGATCGAGTCATACTTGTCGCTCACGGCGTCAAGGTACCCGTCCATGGTCTCTCGTTGACTGCGAACGTCGCGTACCACCCGGAAGAGCGCCGCCCAGAGCACTGCGCACACAAGTGCCAGCGCCGCGAACGCGCTCACAAACAACGTCGCCGCCAAAAGCACCGCGGAGACCACAAAAGTAAGAGCGCTATACCGTGCCACTCTCAGCACTCTGCTCGGTTTCCGTCCTTCAAGTCCTGCCATCTCGTTGCCCCCTATAAAGTCCCAAACACGTCTTCTTGCACAGCCTCAAGGTCCCCGGAGACCTGCGACTCCACCGGTGCCATGTCTCTTGCCAGCTTTCTTGATACTTTGTTCGCATACATATCGGCGTCGGCCCACTGCACCATCTCCTCGACGCTCTCGCCGCCCCACGGGTAACCCGCCAGGCCAATCGATACAGTCACGTTCAGGGCTGTCGGCCCCTCTTCGCACATCGGTTCTGCTTCAAGACCCGCCCACAGCCGTCGCGCCAGGGCGAACGCCCCCCGCTTGTCCGTGTCCGGCATCACGATCCCGAACTCGTCCCCGCCCAGCCGACACGGCACGTCGCACGCGCGTGTGTGAATGGCGATCATCCGCCCCATGTTCGCGAGAACGACGTCACCCACTCCGTGGCCATGCTCGTCATTGATCGTTTTGAGTCCGTCGAGGTCAAGGAGCATCACCGCCAGCGGTTGCCGGGATACCAGCGCCTTGTCGACCTCCATTCGCATCTTGTCGTAGAAATGGCGCCGGTTGAACAAACCCGTAAGTTCGTCCTTGAACACCAGCTCCTGCAGGTCCGTCAGGCGCCCCACGAGGTGTTCGCGGTAGCGATTGAAGACACTGAGGTCCATCTGTCGCATCACCAGCGTGCAAAATAGCGCATAGGCCAGTGGCACACCGCCGACCAGCGTATACAGCACGTACTCCCACCACGCTCCGCCTGCAGTGGTCACGAGCACTAAGAAGCAAATCAGGGTAACGGCAGCCACAGCCATCCCGCCAAACCACGCCACCTGCCCCACGGCCTCTTCCTGGCGTGCGAGCTCCCGCTCGTCCGCAATCGCGGCTTCCGGGATCATTGCTTCCATCTCAATCATCTCTCATACCTGAACCGGGACGAACGGACTGAGCCCTTTCATCCCTACAGGTTAAGACGGCCTGAGGATGAGCCGGTTACACGTGCAGACCATACCTGAACAAACAGGGAAGGCCTGTTCCAGAGCCACTACAGCGCCGGGGGTTCCCCAGGCGAATCTTGCGATGGTTCCCCGTGGTCCGGTTCCGTGTGAATCACCACCACGGATCCGGGTAGTTTCCGGCGGATCTCGTCACTGATGTGATCCGCCACCCGGTGGACATCTTCGATCGTCCTCCCGGGCTCAAACGTGAGGTGCATATCCACGTGCCTCGTCGCACCCGCACGCCGCGATCGTAATTCGTGATAGCCCATGATCTCGCCCTCGTGCGCCATCAAGATCTCGTGAATCGCCGCCTGGTCCTCATCCGGCAGCGCCTCGTCCATCACCTCCGAGAGCGCCGCCCTCACCAGCCCCACAGCCGTCCACGCCATGTACCCGGCCAGCCCCAGCGCCATCAGAGCGTCAAACACCGGCTCTCCAGTAATCAGGACCATGACCAGTCCAGCTATGATCATCACGGCCTGCACCACGTTCGTCAGCAGGTGAGTCGATTCCGCTCGAAGCGCCATAGACCCCGACCGTTCCGCCTCTCGCCGCATCACCAACGACATCACCAGGTTCGCCAGTACCGCGATCGCCATCACAACGAGACCAACCCCAACATTGATGTCCGGCTCGTCACCCAGGAGGCGCCTCACCGCCTGGACCGTGACTACGATCCCGCCGATCGCGACGATCGCCGCGGCCACCGATGCCGATAGCGCTTCCGCCTTGCCGTGCCCGTACGGGTGGTCGGAATCCGCAGGCCGGCGCGAGATCCTGACGCTCAGCAACGCCGCCGTGCCACCCACCAGGTCTGCGCCACTGTCGACCGCATCGGAGAGAACGGCCACGCTGTTGCTGGCGATCGCCGCCACCAGTTTCAGCAGCAGTAGAACAAATGTGACCGCCAAGGAGATCGCCGCCACGCGAGATGCCGCGGCAGCAGAATGATCGTGCCCGCCGGCTGGCTGGCTAGCGTGATTTTCGGGCGATGGCATCGCGCGCCGCTCGGGCAATAGCCTCCGGCGTCATCTCGAAGTGTTTCAGCAGCTCCTGCCACGTCCCGCTCGTCCCGTACCGGTCCTTCATCCCGACGAACTCCACCGGCACCGGCTGTTCCGCCGCCACGACGTACGACACCAGCGACCCAAGCCCGCCGAGGATGAAGTGGTCCTCCGCCGTCACGATCGCCCCCGTCTCTTTCGCCGCTGCCACGATCGCTTCCCTGTCGAACGGCCTGAACGAGGACGCATTGAGCACCCGCGCCTGTATCCCCTCACCCGCCAGCGTCTCCGCTGCCTCCAGCGCGGCCACCACCAACTCGCCACAGCCGATAAGGGTCACATCGTCGCCCTCGCGCAACACCGGCCACTTACCCAACTCCAACCGGTAGGATTCGTCGAACAAAACCGGCGTTTTGGGCCTTAGCGCTCTTATGTAGAACGGGCCGTCGGTGCGCGCTGCCACCTCAATCGCCTGCTCGCACTCCACCGCGTCCGCCGGGAACAGAACGTTGAACGTCGGCATCGACAGCATCAGCGCCAGGTCTTCCAGCGCCTGGGCGGACGCCCCATCCTCGCCCGTGACGATCCCCGCGTGGCTCGCGAACAGCTTCACGTTGGTCCGGGGCTGAGCCACCGCCATCCGCAGTTGATCGAAGCAGTGCCCCGGCGCAAACACCGCGAAACTGCTGCAGAACGCGATCTTTCCGGCGGCCGCAAGCCCCGCCGCGACGCCGACCATGTTCTGCTCGGCGACCCCCACGGGGAAGAACCGCTCCGGGAACTCCTGCCCGAACTTCACGGCGGACGTCGAGAAGCCCAGGTCCGCGTCCACGCAGACGATGTCCAACCCCTCCCGCGTCAGCCGCGCCAGCGTCGGCCCCAGCGCATCGCGGGTCGCCTTCTCGCCCAGTACCTGCACCATCGCGCCTAGTCCTCGAACCCTAGCTCGCGCAGGGCCTGCGCCAACTGCTCGTCCGACGGCGCCTTGCCGTGGAAATCCGGGTTGTTCTCCATGAAACTCACGCCTTTGCCCTTCGTCGTCTCGCAGATCACCGCCGTCGGCTGCCCCTCGTGCGCTCGCGCCTCTTCCAGCGTCGAGATCAGCGTCCCGAGGTCATGGCCGTCGATCTCAAACGTCTTCCAGCCGAAAGCCTGGTATTTCGCCGCTAGCGGGTCCAACTGCATGATGTTCGTCGTGTGCCCGTCCGCCAGCACCCACCCGCCGGCCGCGCCTGCAGGCCTACCCCCGTTCCCCGGATAGTGGGTGGCGTCCGAGTAGCCATCGTTCTGAATGTGATTGCGGTCCACGATCGCCGTCAGGTTGCCCGCCTTGTGGTGCGCCGCCGCCATGATCGCCTCCCACGTCTGCCCCTCCTGGCTGTCACCGTCCGAAAGCAGACAGAACACGTGGTAGTTCTTCCCATCTAGCCGCCCAGCAAGCGCCTGCCCCAGCGAGAACGACAGCCCCATCCCAAGCGCGCCCGCGGACATCTCCACGCCCGGTGGCTTGTTCATGATCACGTGTCCCTGGAGCTTGCTCCCCAGTCTCCGGAACGTCATCAGGTCTTCTTCCGGAAAGTATCCGGCCTCCGCCAGAGTCGAGTAGATCACAGGCGTGGCGTGGCCCTTGCTCATCACGAACCGGTCGCGGTCCAGCCACGCCGGGTTCTGCGGGTCATGGCGCATCACCCCGAAGTAAAGCGCGGTCAGTATCTCGACGCTGGAAAGCGACCCGCCGGGATGCCCCGAGTTCACCTGGTGCGTCATCCGCAGGATGTTGCGCCGCACCCGGCGCGCAACCTCCTTCATCTCGTCTATCGATAACTTCTGGGCCTGCAACAAGATCGCTCCTCTTTAGTGCCCGCCTCACGCTCGAAACGGACGCCGACATCCCCGATTATAGGGGCGCCCTCTCGTGCCGCAACGCCGCCGGGCTTGACCTCGCATTGGGCGACCGATGAACCTGAACGCGTGATTGTTGATTTCCACACCCACATCTTCCCGCTGCACGTCCGTGACAACCGTGAAGACTTCATCGCCCGCGACCCGACATTCGCCGAAATGTACGCCGACCCCAAGGCGAAGATCGCAACCGCAGCCGACCTCTTAGCCCACATGGACACGTTCGGTGTCGACGTCAGCGTAGCGTTGGGTTTCGCGTGGCAGGACCACGACGATACCGTCCGCCATAACGACTACACCCTCGACGCGGCGAAAGCGTCAGACGGCCGCATCGTCCCCTTCATCACCGCGAACATGGCCGACGATCGCGCCGTGATCGAGATCGAGCGCTGCGCCGCCGCCGGCGCCCGGGGGATCGGGGAGCTCCGTCCGGACAACCAGGGCTGGACTCTATCCGGCGACGACGGGCGAACGCTCGCCGAAACAGCGCGCCGGCTGGGCCTGATCCTGC
>JBDSHD010000245.1:0-7622 GCA_039918655.1 Dehalococcoidia bacterium
TCCGCGCCGCCGGCACAGCTCGATCGACTATCTCAGTCCCGTGGACTACGAACGACTGTTCACAGCCGCCGCGGATGCGGCATGATCGTCCAAGAAGCAAACTGTCCGGGAAACCGGGGCAGGGTCATTACGCCATGTTCACAGTCTTTCGTTCGCACCCTGCTAGCGATGCGGACGGGCTTAGCGAATTCATGCCTGATTTGGATCGACTCAACCCAATTCTTGGACTGCACTCAGACCAGCAATCGCGACAGTTCGTCTTGAACCGCTTGAAGCGAGAGACGAACCATGTTCGACCCATCAGATATCGACGCTCCGGACATCTTTGGCGACCTTGGTAGCGACGCCATGAAGGTCGTCGGGCCGCTGGCTCTTTCGCTGTTCGTGCCGATGCTCCTGCTCATTGCCGCGTTCGGTGGTTTAGCACGTGAAGTGTCTGGTTCGCTCGTCCACGTCGTCACTCCTGCCACGTATCGAACCCGCCCTCCAGATTGCGCGCTTCCACCCCGTTTCGCTCGAGTAGGGAGATGCCGGTCGTCGATCGCTCGCCGTGTCCGCAGTACGCGATGATGGACGCACCTCTTGGAATCGAAGCCGCCGATTTTGGAAGGTCCCCGAGCGGTATGTTGATCGCCTGGTGAAGGTGGCCTGCTTCGAACTCGCTCGGCTCCCTAACGTCGAGAGCAAGGGCTCCTTCCCTCAGTAAACTCTTGGCGTCCTCAGCCTCAATCGATGGTGTCGCACGAGTTGGCAGGCCGGCGCGTGCCCATGCTTGCATGTCGCCCCGCAGCCAGCCGGCCAAGTTCTCTTGGCCAACAAGGAGCGACTCTTCGATCACCCGATCCAGAAGCCCGTCACCAATGACGAAGAGCAGAGGGGTTTCGAGCGGGACGAGCCAGCCGAGCCAGGTGGCGTACGATGGCCGGAAGGCGATGCTGAGCGCACCTGAGATGTGCGACCGGTGGTAATCGTGGACCGGTCGCACGTCGATGATCTGCGCTGACGCCGAACGCGCCTGGAATTCCTCGGGCGAGAGAGGCCGCGGATCCACGATCTCGCGTCTCAGGTGCGGGCCGGCCTGGTTGATGGGGCGCATCTTGAAGAAATAGTCCGGAGCGCCCGGGAAAGTCGTTGGAAACCAGTGGGCGAACTGGTCTTCATCACTGAACGAAAGCAACGGGTTGGAAGTACGCTCGCGTCCAAGTGTGGATACGCGTTCACTGCTGGCCCCAGCGGAGCAGAAGGAGCCTCCCCCGTGTGTCGGATGGAGGATGGTCTCGTCCGGCAGGCCGGCGAATGCGTGCTTCAAGGTCCGGAACTGATCCCGAGTCAATTCATCCGTCAGGTTCGGCGAGACAAGATCTGTCCGTGCAGCGCCGCCTACGATCAGCGATCCACCACTGAACAGAACTGGCGGCTCGTCACGCGGCTGTTGGAGAACGTAGCTGACGTGTTCGGGCGTGTGTCCCGGCGAGCCGATTACCCGAACACGAAGGCCCTCAATTGTGAATACATCGCCGGGTTCGACTCCGTGGTGTGGGAACCGCACCTGCCCGGCATACGAAACATGCGGCTCTACCCCTGTCAGTTCCAGTAGTTCGCGCGATCCGGTGACGAAGTCAGCGTGGAGGTGTGTTTCGAGAACACCTGCGATGCGCAGTCCACGAGCAGCAGCCTCACTAAGGTAGCGGCCGGCGCTGCGATCTGGATCAACTAACAGCGCGGAGTCTGGAGTGAGCTGCACCAGGTACGAGCTGTTGCCGAGACCCTCATGGACGAATGGGAACACTTTCATGAATCACCCCTTATCTTGTCGTGTCCGCAGGGTCACAGCGGCCAGCACGGCTGAGGCAGCGGTCAGAGAGGCCACCACCTGGATTGCGGCTTGAAAGCCAAGTATGTCAGCGATTGCTCCCGCAACAAGGGCGCCCGCTATTGCACCGGCGTCCCGCCAAAAGCGGTACATTCCGAGGTAGGTCGCTCGCGATGCCGGATGCACGGAATCACCTACTGCGGCCAATAGTACCGGGTAGACCATCGCGGTGCCGACGCCGAGCAACGCCACGGCGATAAGCCATGGCCCGAAACTCTCGCCGAAGCCTACCAGTGATATTGCCACCGCCTGCAGGAGCATTCCACCGACGATCAGAGGGCTCCTTCCGAGCGTGTCGCTGGCCCAGCCGGTGGCCGTTTGCAGAGCGCCCCAGACAAGCGGATAGACCCCGGCGAGAAGCCCAACCTCTTGCAGCGATAGCCCGCGGCTGGCGAAGTACAGTGGAAACACACCCCAGGCGAGGGCGTCGTTCAGATTATTGACGAAACCCGCCTGGCTGATACCGAAAAGCCTGGCGTCGCGCCACGTCGTGCGGGCGAACGCGGTCCCCAGGCTGGTCGTTGCCTGCTCCGGATGCTGCTCCGCCTCCAGGACAACGTATGAACGGGTGTCCTTTACAAAGAGCACACTGAGTCCGAGCCCGCAGGCGGCGAAGACGATGCCCAGGTAGAAAGGCTCGGGGCGCAGACCGTAGCGATCCGCGATGACGCCGGTAAGGAATGCCGCTGCGGCCACCGAGAGGTAGCCGGCGGCTTCGTTGAGGCCGAGAGCCAGGCCGCGCCGCGACGGCCCGACGAGGTCGACCTTCATGTTCACGGTCATGGACCAGGCGAGACCCTGGTTCAGGCCGAGGAGGGCATTGGCCGCGACAATCCAGCCCCAACTGGGTGCCCAGATCAAGACGAACGGAACCGGAATCGCCAACAGCCATCCGGCAACCAGCACGCGCCGGCGGGTGTACGTCTCCGAGAGCGGTCCGGCGAACAGGTTGGCGAGGGCTTTAGCGAGACCGAACGTTGCGACAAAGGAGATCGCAGCGGTCTTCGAAGCGATGCCGAATTCCTCGCCTGCGAGGAGCGGCAGGATGGAGCGTTCCATGCCGACCATCCCGCCGACGAACGCATTGATCGCGACGAGCAGGGTAAACTGTCGCCAGTTGGCGCCGAGGCCAAGTGTTGGCGTGACCATCGGAAGAGGTTTTGCTATTGCGGCTCCTCCGCGCGCGTCGGACGCCCGAACAGCAAGCTGTAGGTGAGAGATGGAATACAGAAGTGAGTCGTTGCGACGAGCGCCGCCACAGCACTTAGCATGCCACCCAGTACGTAGCCGAGCACGGCCAGGCCGGTCGCGAATGCCGCCCCGGTCGCTACCAACCAGACGGTTGCGACGCCACAGGCAAAGCGCCGAGGAGCGCCGTTACGCGGTAGCGACGGGGTGCCCGTCAGTCTGCGGACGCCCAGATTATAGATGTAGTCGAACGGGTGCCGAGGGAACAGCGCCCCGGCCAGCGCGAAAGGCGCCAGTCCCCAGAGGATCCATTGCGACGCCAGTACGGTCCCGATCGCCATGACAAGGGTGCAGAGGGCCGGGCTCCAGCGCAGCCACGGCTCGACCTGCGCGAGCGTCCGGCGGTCGACGTTAACGCCCTGGGCGTCGAGCCGGTCGATCGCTGTTGCGAGCGGACCGACTTTACGCATATTTGGCCGACTCCGTCGGTGCGTGATCCATGCCATGTCGTCACCTCGTTTATCAAGTCCTCAAGCGATTACTTGAAGTACCCCGCAGCTTGCCATCAGCCGGGCGAGCTTGTCAAGTCCTCAAGCGAATAATTGACAATCTCTCCGGGGCGAGCGATACTGAGCGGCAAATGGCTCACCGTGAACTGAAAGACCGGATCTACCCCCAATTCGCACGGATCGCGCAAGCGCTGGCCAGTGATAAACGACTGGAACTCGTCGACCTGTTGGCTCAAGGACCACGGCATGTCGATGCCCTGGCACAGGAGACTGGAATGTCCGTGGCGAACGTCTCGCAACACCTGCAGGTCCTTCGCGCCGCTAATCTCGTTGAGGCCGAGCGGCGCGGCAATATGACGTTCTACCACCTGTCCGACCCGGCAGTGGTACAACTCTGGCTGGCTCTCCGAGGTGTGGCCGAATCGAGACTGGCCGAAGTCAAAGAGATCGCCCGCAGCCTGCCCGATCGCGACAATGGCAACGTCGTGTCGCGGGACGAGGTCAAGGAACTCCTCAAGGCCAAGGCTGTTCTGCTCGACGTCCGGACGAGACAAGAATTCGATGCCGGACATCTTCGCGGGGCGGTGAACATTCCCATCGACGAGTTGCCGGAACGTCTGGGCGAACTGCCACGAGACCGACAGGTCATCACCTATTGCCGGGGAGAGTACTGCCTCTTTGCGGACGAGGCGGCGGAACTACTGCGCGCCCACGGGTTCGATGTTGTTCGTCTGAAGGGCGGCTGGCCGGAATGGCAATCAGAGGGCAGGCCCGTTAAGATCGGGAGTCGGAGATGACGATCGAGGTACGGCCGGCCGCTGTTGATGCGGAAGAGTTGCGTTGTCTCATTAGCGACAAATACACCGAAGTCGCGAAGACCCCTGAGAAGGGATTCCACTTCCATACGGGAAAGCCCCTCGCGATGATGCTTAGCTACCCGGAGGAATCGGTCGATGCACTGCCGTCCGGCACGGTCCAGTCGTTCGCAGGGACTGGCAACCCGTTCTCGATGGGGGACCTCCATCCCGGAGAGACAGTGCTCGACATCGGCTGCGGCGCCGGGTTCGACACGCTCATCGCAGCCGGCCAGGTCGGTACGACAGGCCGAGTGATATCCGTCGATATGACACCCGCCATGCTGGAGAAGGCCAGCGCTGGGGCTCGCGACGCGGATCTCGATAACATTGAGTTCCGTGAAGGGCTCGCAGAAGCGCTGCCGGTGGAGGACGAGTCTATCGACGTTGCAATCAGCAACGGCGTGATCAACCTGTGCCCCGACAAGATGGCCGCGATGCAAGAGATACACCGAGTGCTCAAACCCGGCGGCCGAATTCAGATCGGCGACATCGTCGTACACAAGGAGGTTCCAGAGGACGCGAAAGCCGACATCGACCTCTGGGGTGACTGAATAGCAGGTGCTCTGCTGTATGCAGAGTGGGAATGGGTGCTGGAGCACTCGGGATTCACCAACGTCCGCTGGGGGAATCAGATTGACGTGTTTTCGGGGTCGAAGCATGAGTCCTCGGCCGCCGCCTTCGACACCCGTGGAGTGACGTTCATGGCAACGAAGGCGGGTACGACGTGAGCGATTCTGGTTCCGATAGGCGGAGTCGCATCGCGAGTTCGAACCTCGTCTCCCGCTCCATTCCCCATCCCCTCACCACCAGATGACGTCGTCTAGCTCCTCGTCCTCGTGGGTGTCAGGTTCGCTCGTCCACATGTTCGTGGCCAGGTACTTCCAGCCGCTGTCCGCGAAGAGGAGCACAACGTTACCGGAGGGCAGGCGCTGGATCGCCTTCATTGCCCCGTGCAGGACGGCCCCAGACGACACGCCGCCGAAGATCGCCTCGCGCTGCATGAGGGCCGCCGCGCCGCGGAAAGCGTGGCCGCTGCGTACGAGGATCTTGGCGTCGAGCACGCTATAGTCCAGCAGTGGCGGGATGAACCCATCGGCGAGGCTCTTGAGGCCCTGGACCTGGTTCCCAGGGTGCGGCTCAATGGCGACGATTCGAGTGCGCGGATTCGCCTCCTTGAGACGCCGCCCAACGCCGGTGATCGTGCCGCCAGTACCCAGGCCGGCCACAAACATATCGACCTGCGGCAGGTCTTCCAGTATCTCGCGCGCTGTGCCTTCGTAGTGGGCACGGACGTTAACCGGGTCCGAGAACTGGTCCAGCATGAACCAGTTCTCCCGCGACGCTATCTCCCGCGCAACCTCGATGGCCCGTTTGACGCCGAGATCGGCCGGCACCCAGTGGATCTCAGCGCCGTAGGCCTGCAGAGTCCGGGGTATCTCCGGGAAGACGTTCCGCGGGATGACGATTCGCACCGGGTGACCAAGCGCCCGTCCGGCCATGGCGAGCGCGATGCCCGTATTGCCGGTCGAGGCCTCGATGATCGGGTCGCTGGGCGCGGTGCGGCCGTTCTCGAGGGCTGTCATCAACATCTCGCGGACGATGCGGTCTTTGACGCTACCTGTGGGGTTGCGGCCCTCCAACTTGGCGAAAATGCGGATGCCCGCGCGCGGGCTGGAATGACGCAATTCCACAAGTGGAGTGTCGCCGACCGTGTAGAGAACGTGAGTGTGATGCATTCCTATCGATTCTAGACCCCCGATTGATGCGAGTGGAGTGATGGCCTTCAAACGAGATGGAGTTCTCTGCGTTCCTTGCGATTGTCGTCCTGGCGAACCTCCTTGCGTGGTGATCGCGTCGTACCTGGCGGGTTCGATCTAATCGTGATGGGAAGACGGGGGCGTGGAGGCCTGGCCAAGGCTCTGCTGGGATCCGTGTCCGAGAAGGTGGTGCGAGACGCGGGCAGGCCGGTGACGGTGGCCGGATAGCCGGTCGCGTCTAGTTCAGGACAAGGTTTCCGATCTGCTGAACCGGGTGAAAGTCGCAGCGGAACGGGTAGGTGCCGGGTTCGTCGATCTTGACGAGCACCGAGCCTTCCTCGCCCCCCTTGATCGATCCAGGATCAGTGAGGAAGTCGTCCCGCGTGTCGTATTCCTTGTCGATACCGGACACCCGAAGATTGTGAGCCACTGACCCCACGTTGATCATGCGGATCTCGATGACCTCACCCGCGTTCCCGGTGACGGACGTGGGGGAGAAGAGCGGGTTGACCTCCTGACCATCGTCATCGGCTTCCACGTCCACCGTTTTGGCGATCGGCAGCCCGGCCACGCGAGGGTCAGGCGTTGCAGTAGGCGCTGCCGGGCCGTCGGAGTCCGATCCGCCCGACACGAGCAGGAATACACCGGCGACGGTAAGGACGGCGATACCGGCGAGTCCGCCGATCCAGGCAAATGTGCTGGCCGGAATGGGGCG
Source organism: Dehalococcoidia bacterium (assembly GCA_039918655.1). GTDB lineage: Bacteria > Chloroflexota > Dehalococcoidia > SM23-28-2 > RBG-16-64-32 > DATKKM01. The sequence goes on from JBDSHD010000245.1 coordinate 6,900, forward strand.
CCGATCATCCTTCTTCTTCTGGGCCGCCCATTCCGCTTTCTGCTGGGCGCGGCGAGCAGCCTGGGTCTCCTCGTCCAGTGACCCGCCTTCGGAGGCGAGGGGTTGAGTTGGCCCGGCCGGTTGATTGCCTGCCTTGTTCCGCTTCTTCTTCTTGCTCATCTCATCTCTAGCATCTACGACCACAGCCCTGGCGGTAAAGCCCCGACGGCCGAAAGTTCACGTTCGAGGGATTGTCCTGCGCTCACGGCGCCGGGCCGCCGTCACCGCTTCCACCGGATTCAGCGCCGGCGATGTGGCCGGGGTTGCGTCTGGATATGACATACGGACCTCCCTGGACTGTCTCGGCGCTTTCATTCAAGGTGACGTTTGCTGCCGACGCGAAATGGGTTCATTCCGCACACATTGGCCGGGACATCTGGCCCGCCAGCCGGAAAGGCGACCACGCCCGCCGCTTGAGACGGACACCGGGAAATCGGCGCTCACGTCGTCGACATCGGCTCGGCGCACGGAGAGCATCTGGCGTTACTCCTCCACGATCAGGGCGGTCACCATCCCGAACATTCCCTTCGGTCCCTCCACGTGGGGGAGGATGTGGCAATGGAAAGCCCACACGCCGGGATTGTCCGCAACAACAATCGCGTCCCAGCGCTCGCCCGGCGCGACGTTGATCGTGTCGCAGCGGAAGGGCTGGGGCAGGATGTATCCGTCTCTTGCGAAGACTTC
>JBDSHD010000246.1:0-5466 GCA_039918655.1 Dehalococcoidia bacterium
GGCGATGCCCCAGGCGATGCTGTGCTTGTCGGCAACCCCCATGATCAGTATGCGTTTGCCTTCAAGTAGCCGTGAATCCATCAATTCGCTCCCGTCTTTGATTCAGTGTCAGCGCTCGTTCGTGAGCTATCCCAGCGCGCCAGGCACTCGACCATCGCCCCGGCTAGCTGCTGTCTATCTCTATCTGCGTTGTTGATGGCCGGCAAGACCACGATGGTTCCGCCACCGGCGTTCACCTGAAACCCTATCGCCGCGCCGCCTGGGCTGCGGGCGAAGACGCGGCCGGACTCGCCAAAGCCTGGCCCCTCTTCGTCGGCTGTCACTCGATAACCGATCCTGCCGGCTAGTTCAGACACGTACGGAGCAAAGGCGTGATCTGAATCTGTCAGCACGGCGCCCTCGCGTCCAAAGCCGGGCTGCAGCAGATCACTGAACGTCACGCCCCCCGGCTCCGGCAGCCACGAATAGTTGGTCCAGGTCATCAGTCCGTCGATCCCCGGTACGGCGCCCGGCGGATGACCGATCACCGCGATCAGGCCGTTCCCTCGGAGGACCCACTCTGCCTCGCGTCTCCGCATCTCCAACAAGTCTCGTAGCGGGAAGGCGTGAGCGCTGGCAGACCCATTCACGACTGCCTGACCGCCAAATGTGACAGCGGTAGGGCTACCGTCCACGGCGTCCTGCACGCTCTTGGCGATCGATGCCATCTCGACAATGACGCGTGAGTACTCGCTGAACGAGGGCGCAGACAGGAAGGAGGCGTTATCAAATGATGCGTTTGGAAGCGAGATGCCAACGATGAGCGTCCGCAAACTTAAGCCGATCCCACGGTACTCAGGTAATCTCTCAGTTCATCAGCCATGTCCGGACGCTTGAGCCCCTCATAAATAGAGGCCTTCAGTAAGCCGATGGGACGGCCGGCGTCAAACCTGTCGCCCTCGTACTCGTGTGCGAAAACGTCCCCACCGGCATCGATCAGCATCTGGATGGTGTCGGTGAGGAACATCTCTCCGCCCGGGCTTTTGGGAGTTTGCTCGAGCAGCGGCCAGATGCCGGACGTGAGAACGTATCTACCCACGGTTCCCAGTAGCGAAGGGGCCTCTTCTATCCTGGGCTTCTCGATCAGTCGTTTGACCCGATGGGTGCGATCGCCTACGGCCTCGGCGTCGATCGACCCGTAGTGCACAATCTCGGCCGCGATGACTTGCTGTACCGCCAGTACGCATCCACCCCGTTGTTCATTCACGTTCAACAATTGGCGCATCGCCGGGGGTTGGCCGAAGATCACGTCGTCCGGGTAGAACAGCGCAAATGGCTCGTCGCCGATGAACGGCCGCGTGGCGAGAATCGCGTGGGCCTGGCCCCGCATCTCCTTTTGGCGGATGAACGCGATCTCGATCTCGCCCGTGCGCCTGACTTCTGCCAGCATCTCCGGCTTGTCCGCGAGCGCCAGTTCCAGCTCGGACAGGCGGTCGAAATGGTCCTCAATAGCCCGCTTGGCGGTGGATGTGACGATGTACAACTGGTCCAGGCCAGAGGCCAAAGCCTCTTCGACGATGTACTGGATAACCGGCCGGTCCACTATCGGCAGCATCTCCTTGGGGACCGCCTTGGTGGCGGGAAGAAAGCGCGTGCCGTAACCGGCTGCCAGGATGAGAGCCTTGCGGATGCGTGGCATTAGTGCAGTTGATTTCCTTCCGGGGCAGCTAGGCGGTAGTCTATCGCAGCCCATGGACAGCCTCAACAAGTGGGCGACTGCCCGGGGCTCTTTCCTTGACACCCCAGAAGGGCCGCAGATACCATTCTTTATGGTCGTGCTAGACGGGGAGCTAGCGGTGCCCTGTACCCGCAACCCGCTATAGCGGGGTCGAATTCCCGCTCTAGGTCTAAATGTCGTGAGGACTGACCGCAACTAGCGGTGCTGATAGTCTGGCCCTGCGCGGCAGACCACTGCGAACCCCGCCAGGTCCGGAAGGAAGCAACGGTAAGTGGGTAGGTCTGGGCGCCGCAGGTCAACCGGGCTGGAGCCGTCTACTGCGGGCAAGCTCGCGGGATCGGATCGAAAGCGGGTGCACGGCCATTTTCAAGTCATTAGGGGAACGTCGACCGCCCTCAGCGTGCGGTCGAACCTCTCGTCATACTCACCAGATCGCGAATCGAGCATAATGCGAGGGTGACGACGAGAGTTCGGCCCCGGAAGGACCTGGGACAGCACTGGCTGGTTGATTCCCGGGTGCTGGCCAGGATCAGCAAGGCCGCGGACATCCAGCCGGAAGACACCGTCATCGAAGTTGGGCCGGGAAAGGGCGCGCTAACCCGCTTCCTGGCCACCCGCGCCCGCAACCTGATACTGATCGAGGTTGATCCTGTTCTCGCCGCCGGTCTTCGAGAGAAGTACGCAGGCGCCGAGAACGTTCACCTGGTTGAGGGAGACGTGCTCGATCTCTCGATCACCGACATCCTGAATCAAGGCGGTGGCGGGCTTCCTTATGTGGTTGCCGGGAATCTCCCTTACTTCATCGGCAGCGCCATCGTCCGGAAGTTCCTCACAGCGACGATGCCCCCGCGGTGGTTAGTGGTGACGTTGCAGGCGGAAGTCGCCGAGCGGATGGCGGCCAAACCGGGGAAAATGTCGTACCTCTCCGTTGAGATGCAACTCCTCGCAGAAACGCGTCTCCTGTTTCGCATTCCTCCCTCCGCGTTCCGTCCGGCTCCGAAGGTGCGATCGGCCGTGCTCCGCCTGGACGCGCGCGACTCGCCAGACGTAGAGGTCGACGACCGTGAGAGGTTCCTCGAACTCGCGAGGGCCGGGTTTGCCGCGCCGCGGAAACAACTGCGCAACTCACTGGCCGTGGGACTGAAGATGGATGGCCCAGCCGCTGAGGCGCTCATCACGTCGGCCGCTATCGACCCATCAACGCGTCCGCAGACTCTCAGTCTTGATGATTGGCGACGGCTCTACTTCGCCTACAGCCGGTCCATCGCTCGCTCAAAGTGATCACGACGGTCGCCCCGGCGAAGATCAATTGGACGCTTGAGGTGCTCGGGCGGCGGAATGATGGGTACCACGAGATCCGGACCGTCATGCAGGCGATTGACCTGCACGACGAACTTTCCCTGGAGTCATTGGCGTCACCTGCCCTGACAATCAGAGGGTCCGGGATTGCCCGCGACGACGACCTCATCTTCCGAGCGGCACGAGCGTTCCCTGCGACGGCTGCGCGGAGCGCCACTTTGCGTGTGAAAAAGAACATTCCTGTCGGGGCGGGACTGGGTGGTGGCAGCTCCGACGCCGGTGCCACGCTGCGCCTTCTGAACCACGCATCGCAAGCCAGGGTTGGCGAGAACAAACTTCGGAGCATCGCGGCCACCATCGGTTCCGATGTGGCCTTCTTCCTTGATGGCGGGGTCGCTGTGGCCCAGGGCCGTGGCGAACAGATCACTCAATTGCCAGACCCACACCCGGCGTGGCTTGTGCTTGTCGTACCGCCGCTTTCTGTGCCGGACAAGACCCGCCTCATGTATAGGGCTCTTCAGGATCGCCACTACACCGATGGGTCCGCCACTGAAGCCATGGCTCGCCACCTGGGCGCAGGTGGTGCGGCGCCCGGCGATCTGTTCGTCAACGCGTTCGAAGTCGTTTCTAACGAAGTGTTCGCCGGATTGGACAAGTATCGGGAGTGGATGATCGAGGCCGGCGCCGAGCGAGTTCACTTGAGCGGCGCAGGGCCGTCATTGTTCGCTCTAGCCAATGGAGAGGCCGAAGCGCGAGCGATCAGGGCGCGCATGAATCGCCCCAAGATGGGTGAACGCGTGTACGTCGCCCGGACGATAAGCGCCGCGGAATCGACCCTGATTTGGGATTCTTGACCACCACCGCATGACCCCTGAACCTAGAGATATGCCCGGGACCATCGTGGACATGCACGTGCACACTGTGCGCGGTGCCGCAGATTCCTCCCTTACTCCTGATCAACTCATCGAAGTTGCAGGGGGCATTGGCCTGACGGGAGTGAACATCACGGAGCACGACCGCGTTTGGGAGCCACACCTCACCCACGAATTCCGTGAACAGAGCGGCCTGTTCGTCAATCCGGGGATGGAAGTCTCAACTGACATGGGCCACATCATCGCCCTGGGGCTGACGCAATACATGCCGGGCATCCGCCGGGCGCCTGAACTGCGACGAGTCCTGAACGACGTGGGCGGTTTCATGATCGTCGCCCATCCCTTCCGCCACTTCTTCGATCCGATTCACTTCCGCAGGGACGGGCGGCCGCCGTTCACCATGACTCCGGAGGAGGCAGCCGAGCGTATGCCAATCTTCGGGCTGGTGGACGACATCGAGGTTGCGAACGGAGGAACCGCGCCCGTCGAGAACCAATTCGCTCTGAAGGTGGCCCGCGTGCTCGGCAAGACCGGCGTCGGCGCGAGTGACTGCCACTCGACAGCCGGTGTCGGCTATTTCGTCACTGTTTTCGAGGAAGAACTGAGGGACTCCGCGCATATGCTGGAGCAACTCCACGCGAGACGTTACTATCCCGGTCGTGGGCTGCCGGTCGGCGACCTGGCTGTATACGACATCGAGCCCGAAGTGGCGAATAGCGACTAACCTCCACCCTACTGCCACGCACCCCCACTGCAACGTCGCTGGCCGGTGCTATCATGGGCCTAAGTTGCCCCAAACTTACGTTGCCCTCGATCTCGAGACCACCGGACTGGATACCGAGAATGACTCGATCATCGAGGTCGGGGCCGTTCGATTCTCGCTGGACGGCAAGATTGACGAGTTCAGTACGCTCGTCAATCCTGGGAAGTCACTAGCGCCGATCGTTCAGCGGCTAACGGGCATCACAGACCGTGACCTAGCGACCGCGCCGCCCATTGAAGCAGTCGCTTCTGACATCGAGCAATTTCTTTCGGGATCCATCCTCGTCGGGCACAACGCCTGCGGGTTCGACGCGCCAATGCTGGATGCTCACCGAATCCAGCGGCCGTTTGCGATCTATGACACTCAGCAAATCGCAGAGGTTCTTCTGCCAGCGGCCGGACACTATGGTCTCGCCGATCTAACATCCAGCTTGTCCATAGTGCTGGATGGCCATCATCGCGCCCTGGCTGACGCCGAGGCCTCCAGACAGCTCTTCCTGGCCCTGATCGAGAAGGCCATGGAGCTGCCGTCGGAGACGCTCTCCCAAATTGGCCAGTGGCTGACCCCGACCGCGCTCCCGTGGCGTGGCTTCTTTCGCGAGGCATGGGAACTTCGTGGGTCACGGCCGTCCAACGGACGCCCGCCGCGCGCCAGGGCATCGGAGAGTTCGCCTCCCGTTCGGTCATCGCGCGCCACCGATCCGGTTCCTGTCCCGGTCGAGCAGTCGCTGGAGATCCTCCGGTCCGCGAGCGCTCGAACGGACGTGTTCGAAGCGTTTGAGGAACGGTCACAACAAGTGCAGATGTTGTCCGCAG
>JBDSHD010000247.1:0-3957 GCA_039918655.1 Dehalococcoidia bacterium
CGAACTGCCGGGCGGCTGGGAAGCGCGCCGGCAGGAGATGACAGACAAGCTCCTTCACGAGACGGAGAAGGTGATCCCCGGTCTCAGGGAGCACGCGCAGGTGATCGTATCCATGACTCCTGACGACTTCGGCCGGCTCACCCACCTCCAGGGCCATCACTCCTTCGGCGGTGTCTGCCCGGTGATGGGAAAGAGCGGAGCGCCGCACCGCACACCCTTCAAGGGGCTCTGGTTCATCGGCTCCCAGAGCGAGACGGCGGGAGGCGTGCCCAACGTGATGATCGGGGCCCGCAAAGTGTTCAACCTCGTGCAGAAGGAGTTGTAGGTTGGGAACAATACGAGTCGGCGTCAAGATCGGTCCCGCTACCGAGCCAGCGGTCGCCGAGCGGGCCACCCACGCCGAGCACCTTGGCTACGACTCCGTGTGGCTGAGCGAGCGCGTCGCTGTGCCCGTCGATAAGCCTCACCCCTATCAGCCGATGGCCGATCCATGGATTGCGCTCGCTTATATTGCCGCCAAGACGGAGCGCGTCAAACTCGGCACGAGCGTCAGCCAGATCGCGCTCCGCCCACCGGTGCTCATGGCCCGCGAACTGGCCACGCTGGACCGCTTGTCAGACGGTCGCCTCATCGTTGGAGCCGGCGCGGGATGGGTCGAGGAGGAGTTCACGTCAGTGGGCGTACCGTTCGCGACCCGCGGCGGCCGTCTCAACGAGTTCGTGCAGGTGCTTCGGCACCTCTGGACCACCCCGGAGGAGGCGTGGAACGGCAAACACTTCCAGGTCCCGGCGGTGAAGATCGTGATGCCGAAGACGCCCGGTGGGCCACCCCTGTATCTCGGCGCCTCCACCCCGGCCGGGCTCAACCGGGTGGCCCGTTACGCCGACGGCTTCCTCACCACCCACCTCCGGCCGGAAGCCATGGCCGCCCTTCGCGCCCAGATCGATCAGATGACTACCGCCCTGGGACGCCCGCGGCTGCCGATGATTAGCCAGGTCCTCCCGCCGAAAACGGCCGCCGAGGCCCAGGAACTTATCGAAGCGGCACGGACCGCCGGGATCGATGGAGTGATCGTCGCTCACCCGCTGGATGACGGCCAGAACCAGCCGTCCGACGAAGTCTCACGCGCCTTGCTCGACTGCGCTCGGGACTGAACGCGCAGGCGGACGCCGCCTAGCGTTTCACGTAGAGTCGTGGATCTCGACTGTCGATGATCACGAGGCGCGAGGCGCTACGCAATCGAGCCGGGAAGACAATCAAGTTATCGCCAAGGCCGGTGGCGGATGGTACAAGAATCCCTTCGGCGTTGCGAGCGATCGCGGCTGCGGCGAGTTCTTGTGCAGCCTCGAAATCGTAGTCATGAATGAGGTCGTCGGTAGCGAGCCCAAGCGCCGCCGCGTCGCGGCAGTCCAGGACCGCCGCGAGTTCCACCTGAAGTTCGCTGATTCGGAAGTCGTTGAGTTTGCCTAGAAGTTCCGGCGTAACGTGACGAATGATTTCGCCGAGTGTTGCCTCAGCTCGGAGCGCGAGATATAGGGCGGGCCATATTTGATCTTCGGGGAACTGGTCAGATCCCCGGTTGTAACGTCCCGAGAATCGAAGCGACCCACCGTGGCCGGTAGCCGAATAGGTGCGCCAGTGGGCTCGCCACACACGGCCTCGCCAGGGTCTGGTCTTGTATCCAGCCAACGCCCTCAGGGCATCCCATCTGGTCGGTCCGGCCACTCAGGAACCCTACAGGAAGGCGCCGGAGTGTAGTGCTTCGAGCGCGGCTTCCACCCTGTCCAGTCGCCCCACGCGGATCGCCTCGGCAGGCGTGATGCCACCGAGGTAACGACTCTGGCTATGGAACCAGCGGCGAGCGGCGGCGCGACTATCAAAGGTCTCCCGAACTCGCTTCTGCAGACGAAGCACCTCCGCCAATCGTTGGCGGGCCAATTGCTGCGGATGGGCTGTACCTGCTCGCCAGCGCTGGAGCGTGCGGCGGTTGCTGTTCAACGCCTGGGCCAGATCCTCTTCCGGGATCCCCAACCCTTTCTCAAGTGTCTCGAGCGCCTTGCGAGGCGTCATTTCAAGGACAGCTGCGGAAGCGTTCATCGCCTCTTACGGTAGCCGGTCCGGCCAATTGTGTCAACCAAAGTCTGTCGTTGCATGTTAGACGGACATTTCAACGAACCCGTATGCGACTGGAAGCGTAGTCAAGGCTGATATTACCCGACCCCACCGTCGCTCACCCGCTGGATGACGGCCAGAACCAGCCGTCTGACGAAGTCTCACGCGCCTTGCTCGACTGCGCTCGGGACTGAACGCGCGGACGCGTCGTCTACAGGTGCTGCGGGGAGCCAGAACCGGAACGTCGCGCCCTGCCCGGCGTCGCTCTGCGCCTCCACCCGGCCTCCGTGTATCTCGATTGTGTGCTTCACGAGGGCCAGCCCCAGGCCCGTGCCGCCCGCGCGACGAGACTTATCGGCCTTGAAGAACCGCTCGAATACCCGTGGGAGGTCGTCCGGGTCGATCCCCACACCTGTGTCTGTCACGGTCACCAAGACCCCTCCACGGGCTGCTACTGTGGTCACGATCACGCGACCCTTCTCCGGCGTGAACTTGATCGCATTCTGGACGAGATTAACCACCGCTCGCTCCAAACCTTCCCGGTCACCGCGCAACAGGGGGAGGTCGCTCCCCAGGTTGAGGATCAGTTCGAGACCCGACCGTTCAGCCTGCGGCCGGAGGCGCTCCACCGCAGTCGCCACTGGCTCCGAGACGTCAATCAGATCGCGGCTCGCCGGAAGATCTCCGCTCTCAATGCGAGAGAGCATCAGCAATTCCTCCACCATCACCACCAGGCGGTCAACTTCCGCGTCGGCACGCGTCAGGAAGTCTTCCGCGACCGCAGGCTCCCTGAGCGCACCGGCCTGCAGGGTGTCGATCACGGACTTCACGGCTGCCAACGGCGTCCGCAGTTCGTGGGACACGTTCGCTACAAAGTCGCGGCGCACTTGCTCCGTCCGACGAACATCCGTCAGATCGTGGAAAACTACCAGCGACATCCACTCGCCTCCACCCTCGATCGGCGTCACGATCGCCCGCAGGTATCGTCGTCCGGTCCGCTCGATCACGTGAGAACTGCGTTCGCCATTCGCCCGACAGTCGCGTAGACCCTGGATTACCTCCGGGTTGGATACCAGCCAGGCGAACTGCTGACCAACCATCTCCTCCGGACGCTTCTCCAGTAGCGTGAATACGGACGCATTGGCAAACCGGATGTAGTTGCCGGCGTCCACAGCCACCGTGGCGTCCACGCTGGCGTTGATCACCGCCACCAGCCTGCTGCGCTCCTGAGAGGCGAGCTGAACTCGCGATTCGATGGCGTCTGCCATGTCGTTGAAGTCCTGGGCGAACTGCCCCATCTGGTCGTTCGCCGGTAGATCCAGCCGGACCGCAAGCTCACCCGCCGCCATCTCCCGCGCCGCTCCCGCCGCCACACGGATGAGTCCATTTATCCTCGACGCAGCCAGCAGTAAGAGGGCACCGCTCAAGGCGACGATGGCGCCAGTAACGATGACGGCAACCAATCCCGCGCCCGCCAGGAGAACGACACCAACCGCGGTCGCGCCCAATATCCACGCCAGCGCTACCTGTGCCCGGAACCCTCCCGGCATCAGCCCTCGAACCTGTAGCCGGTGCCCCGCACCGTGACCAACCGGATCGGCTCGTCGGGAGAGTCCTCGATCTTAGTCCGCAGCCACCGGACGTGGACATCGACCGTCCGCGTATCCCCGGCGAATTCGTAGCCCCAGATATCGCTGAGCAATTGATCTCTCGTAATCGCGCGGCCCGGGTTCCGCAGGAAATAGGTCAGGAGTTCGAACTCTTTGGGCTTGAGGGGCATTCTCGCATCACCGCGAAACGCCTCACGCCTCGTCAGGTCGATTCGCAGGTCGCCCGATCGCACGA
>JBDSHD010000248.1:0-2563 GCA_039918655.1 Dehalococcoidia bacterium
TGGCGGGCTACGCTATCGGTGGGGGCAACGTGCTCGCCCTGGTCTGCGATCTTACTATCGCCGCCGAGAACGCCGTCTTCGGCCAGACAGGGCCCAGGGTCGGCAGCTTCGACGCTGGATACGGCGCTACCCTTATGGCCCGGATCATCGGCCACAAGAAGGCGCGGGAGGTCTGGTACACCTGCCGCCAGTACCGGGCGCATGAGGCGCTCGAGATGGGCCTGGTTAACTCCGTCGTGCCCCTTGAACGGCTTGAGGAAGAGACCGTGCGCTGGGCGCAGGAGATACTGGAAATGAGCCCCACAGCCCTCCGTTTCCTCAAGGCCGCCTTCAACGCCGACACTGACGGTCTGGCGGGAATACAGCAACTGGCTGGGGACGCCACCCTCCTCTTCTATATGACTGAAGAGGCGAAGGAGGGACGCAACGCCTTCCTGGAGAAGCGCAAGCCGGACTTCTCGCGTTTCCCTCGTCTTCCTTGAGGCCCAAAATGACGGACAAGACCATCTCCACCCCGTCTTCCGCGTCGGCGAACTGGCTGCTCGCCGTCCGGCCTGCCACCCTGACGGCTGCGGTCGCGCCGGTGCTCGTGGGCGCAGCCGCTGCGGGCGCTGAGGGTGAATTCCGCCCGCTCGTCTTCGTCGCAACCTTGGTCGCGGCCGTCCTCATCCAGATCGGAACCAACCTGGCCAACGACCTGTTCGACTTCGAGCGCGGGGCAGACACCGAGGACCGCCTGGGACCTCCACGCGTCACTCAGCAGGGCCTCATCTCCCCGGCGCAGGTGCGGGCAGCGACGTACCTCGCCTTCGGCGCGGCGGCTGTCATCGGCCTGTACTTGGTACTGGTAGGCGGCTGGCCCATCCTGGCGATTGGGGTCGTTTCCATCGCCGCCGGTCTCGCTTACACCGGCGGCCCCTGGCCCCTGGGCTACCACGGTCTGGGCGATGTGTTCGTCTTCATCTTCTTCGGGCTGACCGCGGTGCTCGGCGCCTACTACCTGCAAACAGATGGCGTCAGTGCCATAGCGGCAGTCGCCGCCATCCCGGTGGGGCTGACCGTGACCGCCATCTTGGTGGTCAACAACCTGAGGGACATAGCGACGGACCAGAGAGCCGGGAAACGGACGCTGGCCGTGCGCCTGGGAGATAGGGCCACCCGCTGGCAGTACGTCCTGCTCATCCTCGGGGCTTACGTTGCACCGCCGGCCCTGATCCTGGCGGGCGCCAGCGCCGGCGTGGCCCTGGCGGCGCTCTCCCTCCCACTGGCTGCCGGCCTGTGCCGGTCCGTCCTCTCCGGCACCTGCGGGCGCGACCTGAACCCGGTCCTCAAACGGACGGCCAGGCTCCACCTTGTCTTCGGCGCCCTTCTCGCTCTAGGACTGCTGTTGTGAAGGTCACGGGGCTCTCCTGGACGGCTTTCCGTTTGCCCCTGCGGACCCCGTTCCGGACCAGCGCCGGGGAGATCACCTGTCGCGAGGGACTGCTCCTGCGCCTGACGACCGGCGCTGACGTCGTCGGACTGGGGGAGGCTTCGCCTCATCCGGCGCTCGGCATCCAGGGTGTACACGAGGCGGAAGGAGCCCTGTCGCGGCTGGCCCCCGGCCTGCTCGGAGCAGACGTCGAGCGCCTCACGGTCGGGCTCCCGGATGCCGTCCCGGCCGCGCTGGCCTGCGCCCTTGATACGGCTGCTCTGGATGCCATAGCGCGCGCGGGGGGAGTCCCACTGGCGCGGCTTCTGACCGGCGCGCCGCGTGCCGCCGTTCCGGTCAACGCTGCCATCGCCGCTGACAGCGATGCCGAAGCCGCTTCGCAGGCAACCGCCGCCCGCGCCGCCGGCTTCACGTGCGTCAAGCTCAAGGTGGGCATGGCCCCGAACCCGGAGGGAGAGCGGCAACGTACGGCAGCCGTGCGAGCAGCCCTGGGCCCGGACGTGACGCTCCGGCTCGACGCCAACGGCGCGTGGACTGTGGAGCAAGCCATCCGTACAATCCGCTGTCTCGAGGAGTTCGGCCTAGAGTACGTGGAACAGCCCGTGGCTCCGGGTGACCTGGAAGGCATGGCCAGGGTGCGGCGGGACACCGGCGTGCCCATCGCCGCCGACGAAGACGTCGCCGGCGTCGCTGCCGCCCGCCGGGTCCTGGAGACCGGAGCCGCCGGCATACTTGTGATCAAGCCCATGGTCGTAGGCGGCCTGCGTCCCGCCATGGAAATCGCCGCGATGGCCGGCCGCGCCGGCGCCTCTGTCGTCGTCACCACAACCATCGACGCCGGCATCGGCGTCGCCGCCGCTCTTCACCTGGCTGCCGCTCTGCCTGGGCGCATCCCTGCCTGCGGCCTGGCCACAGGCTCCCTCCTGACGGCGGACATCATCGCCCGGCCCCTGGAGGCGCGAGAAGGCCGCATGGCGCTGCCCGGCGGGCCCGGCCTGGGCGTCGAACTGGACGAGCGGGCGCTGACCCGCTACGCGACCGCCCAGGAGGTCCAGAAGTGACAGCCGGCTCCGCGGATCTCCGGATGCCCGAGTGGCTCCGCCAGAGGACGCTCATCTCCCCCGGTCGCCT
>JBDSHD010000249.1:0-4092 GCA_039918655.1 Dehalococcoidia bacterium
TCATTCCGCTGAAGGCAATCGCGGACGAGGCCGCCGCGATGTGCCCGAAGCTGGAGCGAGTAGTCGTTGTGAGCAGAACGGGCACGGATACCACAAAGCAACCACGAGACGTCTCCCTCGCCGACCTCCTCGCAGACGCGGATCGGATCTCGGAGCCGGAGCCCATGGAGGCGACAGACCGGCTTTTCGTGCTCTACACGTCCGGCACAACGGGAAAGCCCAAAGGGATCGTTCACAACACTGGTGGCTATCTCGTCTACGCGCATTCCACCTTCGGTTGGGCCTTCCCGCTACGGGACGATTCCGTGTACTGGTGCACGGCCGACATCGGCTGGGTGACTGGCCACACCGCTGTCGTCTACGGGCCGCTCATGCACGGCGCCTCCATCGTCATGTACGAGGGAGCCCCGGATTACCCGCAGCAGGACCGTTGGTGGTCGATCATCGAGCGATACGGAGTAAACGTGCTATACACGTCTCCGACAGCCATACGTGCGTTCATGGCGCACGGTGAGGACTGGCTGCGCAGGCACGACCTCTCTAGCCTGGAACTGCTGGGCTCCGTGGGAGAACCGATCAACCCCGAGGCCTGGAGGTGGTACTCGGAGCACGTCGGCGGGAATCGCTGCCCCATCGTGGACACCTGGTGGCAGACAGAAAGGCAGCTTCATGATTAGTGCATCGCCCGGGATCGAGCGCTTACCAGATAAGCCTGGCGCGGCGGGGCTGCCTATGCCCGGCACGGAGCCCCTTATCCTCAACGAGAAGGGCCAACCACTGGGCCCCGGCGAGAAGGGCCTGCTCGCGCTCAAGGGCATCTGGCCGGGGATGCTGGCCGGCATTCACGGCGACCCCGAACGTTATCGAGCCACGTACTGGGAGCGGTTTCCGGGCCTCTTCAATACTGGGGACTACGCGACGCGCGATGGCGAAGGCTACTGCTGGCTCCTGGGCCGCGCCGACGAGGTCCTGAAAATCGCGGGGCATCGGCTGGGAAGCCTGGAGCTTGAGAACGCGGCCGTCGAACACCCTGCCGTGGCCGAGGCCGCAGCCGTCGCACGGGCCGATGCCGTCAAAGGCGAATCCGTGGCGCTGTTCGCTGTCCTGAACGACGGCTTCAAGGCATCAGAAGAACTGAAGGCTGAGGTCAGGAGCCACATGCGCAAGCAGGTAGGAGCGATCGCGACGCCGGGTGCCATCTTCTTCGTGCACGCCCTGCCCAAGACGCGCAGCGGCAAGATCATGCGGCGCATCCTCTCGGCGGTCGCCTCAGGACGCGAGATCGGCGATGTTACGACGCTGGAGGACGAGGCATCTATTGATGAGGCGCGCAAGGCCTATGCCGATCTGCTTAAGGCACTCTGATGACTTGCACTAAGCAATCGGGAATGTGATGTGGACATCGCCGTACTTAAGTCGGCTCCGCAAAGGGTACCCGCTCTTCTGAAACACGTCCAGCATCGGATGGTTCTCACTAAGCACGTCAGCCTCAAACTCCACTATCCCCCGCTCGCGGGCCGACTCCGCCAGGATGTCTAGCATTTGACTGACAACCCCCATCCCCTGGTGCGCGTCCTCCACAATGAAAGCCAAGCCTGCCCGTCCGGGACGTCCTGGTACCCGCTTCCAGCGTCCTATGCCGATCACGTGGTCATCGTGGATCACGGCCAGGGTGGAACTGTCGTTCGATTCAATGGTGAGAGCATCGCTAATCTCCGCGCCCGGCACCCGGTCGAGGTGCTCGTGGAACCGGAGGTAGAGACTGTCCGCGCTTAGCCACTCGAACAGGTGCTCGACCTCGATGCGGTCGTCCTTCCGAACAGCCCGAATGAGGGCTCGAGTGCCGTCGCGCAATTCTATCTCGCGCTCGAGTGCCGGTGTCATTAGAACCACCGCCAGAGCCACACTCGCTCAAGCCCTACCTTAGCCCAGTGCCGGAAGCGGCTGGGACCCCGGAAGCTCACCAGGGGCGGGTCGCTGTAGTAGTCGCCGACGATGTACGCGGCCTTGCCGCCGCCGGTCTCCATGAAGCACGCGCCCTGCCCGCCAAAAGCCCAGATAGGATCGCGGCCGCCGATCTCCGCAGTGAGGTTCCGGGCGACGACTTCGGCCTGACCGTGCGCGAACACGCCGGCCTTGGGCAACATCTGGCCGTTCGGCATGGGAACGCTGGCGCAGTCGCCGATCGCGTAGACATCCTCCGCGACTGTGTTCAGTTGCTCCGGATTGACGGCCACCCAGCCATCCGTTCCAAGGAGGCCGCTCTCGCGCAGCACGTTTGGGGCACGATGCACCGGTGTCGCCACGAGCAGGTCAAACGAAACAGGTTCTGCGTCATGGAAGTTGACCTGCTTCGTCTCGTGGTTGACGGACTTGAGGTTGATGCCGCCGGTGAACCGGATGCCACGATCGGCCAGTAGTGAAAGCACCTTCTCACCGACGAGCTCCCCGGCGGATGAGATCGGAGAGACTTCCGGTGTATAGATGAGAATCTCGCACGCCTCGCGAACGCCGCGCTTGCGGAGAAGGGAGTCGATGAGGAAGGCGCCCTCGAACGGTCCCGGTGGGCACTTGTAAGGCAGGGTCGGTACGGAGATGACGACCCGCCCACCCTCGAACCCAACCAGCTCATCACGCAGACCCTCAGCTCCTTCGCCGTGATAGAAGGTCCAGGCCCGGTTCAACCCTGGGACTTTTTCGGAGGAATAGTCCACGCCGAGCGCGATCACGAGGTAGTCATACAGCAGGCTGCGGTTCGCCGTGTGGACCCGATGAGCCGCAACGTCGATGGAGGTTACCTCGCCCAACACGAATTCGATGCCCTTCTTCGAGAGGGAGCGCAGGTCACGGGTGATGCGTGTGACCGTCCGCTCCCCGGTCATGACCCAGGGCAGCGATGGCTCAAACGTGTAATGGGGTGACCTGTCGACAAGGACGATGCGGTGCTCCTGCCCGAGCATCCTCCTCAGGCGGCTGGCGCAGGTGAGGCCGCCGGTTCCGGCCCCGAGGATAGCGATTGTCTTGCCAGACACTCCTTATGCGAGACCCATCAACGTATCAAGTCCGTAGACCAGCTCCTGCCGGCTCATCACCTCGCGGACAGCCAGCACCACCCCCGGCATGAACGAGCCGCGGTCCATAGTATCGTGGCGGATCGTCAAGGCCTCTCCGGGTGATCCAAAGAGAACCTGCTGATGCGCCACCAACCCGGGAAGTCGCACGCTGTGGATTGTCACACCGTCCTGCTGGCCACCGCGCGTGCCGCGGATCGTCTCTCGCTCCGGCATGGGGGAGACGAACGGCTTGCCGCGGGCCTCGGCCATCGCCCGGGCCGTCGCCAGTGACGTGCCGGACGGGGCGTCCACCTTGGCATCGTGGTGCATCTCGATGATCTCGGCGTGACTGTAGTATTGCGAGGCGAGCTTCGCCATGTGCTGCATCAGGACGGCGCCCAGAGCGAAGTTGGGAGCGAAGACGGCGCCCACCCTGTGCTTCAGGCAGTCCTTCGCAAGGCCGTCGATAAAGCTCGGGGGAAGACCCGTTGTCCCGATAACCAACCTCACGCCCGCGTCCAGCGCTGCCCGCGTGATCTGCGGCGTCCAATCAGCGTTCGTGAAGTCGACGATGACGTCCGGCCGAAGGCGCCGAATCATCCCGGGCGCGTCGTGCCCAAGAGGCACCAGGTCGTAACCGGGTACAGGGATGTACTCATCCTTCGCCAATCCGTCCACGCAACCGACCGGCTGCATGTCCTCCTCGGCCGCTACCGCTGCCAGGACCTCGCGGCCCATCTTGCCGCTGCCGCTGACCAGCACCTTAATCATGGTGCACATGATACGCCACGAGTGAGATCCGGCGGGCACGGCAAGAGGACGGAGACAAAGAAAACAGGGGCGCGTACCGCGGCCCCTGCATCTATTTCGCTTATGAACCTACCAGCGACGCATCGGCGCCGGAGGGGGCGGAGGAGGGGGACTGCCGGGTTCGCGCTGGAACCCTTCGTCACCGCCACTCTGCTGACCGCCGGAGCCGCTCGGGCCGTAGGCGCCACCGCCGTAGCCGCCACGTCCGCCGCCAGGGCCACCGGGGCCA
>JBDSHD010000250.1:0-10343 GCA_039918655.1 Dehalococcoidia bacterium
GCGCGCACCCGCTCAGTCGCTGTTGCGGTGAGGGCCATCATCGGCACATCGGGAAACCGAAGTCTGAGTTCCCGAAGCTGCCGATACTCGGGACGAAAGTCGTGGCCCCAATCGCTGATGCAGTGAGCCTCATCGATCGCGAAGAGGGCGGGATTAAGCCTGGCTACTTCGGACAGGAATCCCGGCTTCATCAACCGCTCGGGGGCAACGTAGAGCAGCCGGAATCGCCCGGCGCTGAGTCCATCCATCACGTCACGAAGTTGCCGCGAGTCGAGCGTAGAGTTCACCAACGCAGCCGGGATTCCTTGACGAAGCAGCGCATCCACCTGGTCCTTCATCAGGGCAATCAAAGGGGACA
The DNA here is from genome assembly GCA_039918655.1 of Dehalococcoidia bacterium. Lineage (GTDB taxonomy): Bacteria > Chloroflexota > Dehalococcoidia > SM23-28-2 > RBG-16-64-32 > DATKKM01. The sequence goes on from JBDSHD010000250.1 coordinate 359, forward strand.
CGACAACCGTGAGGCCAGGCCTTACCAGGGCCGGGAGCTGGTAGCACAACGACTTCCCGCCGCCTGTCGGCATGAGCACCAGCGCATCACGCCCGGCCAGCGTGCCGGCGATGATCTCTTCCTGGAGGGGACGGAAGGAGCTGTAACCAAAGTACTTCTGGAGTACTTCAGCCAGGTTGGGAGTCACCCCATCCGGGGCGAGAAGTGGGGGTGTTTGGGTCACGGTTGGGGCATTCATGGGCTGCACGATGGGACACGGCCGGAAAGCACGCAACAAGTAACTGGCACTAACTGTGGAAAAAGCTCCGTTGACCGCTGAGCAGTACGGCTGGTACGTTGCGTGGGCCATGTCTGAGTCATTCGATCTGCTCATACGCAACGGGACGATTATCGACGGTACGGGCACGCCCGGCGTGCGAGCCGACATAGGGGTTCGAGGCGACCGGATCGCGGTGGTCGGGTCGATCAGCGAGCCTGCCGAAAGTGTGATCGACGCAACCGGCCAGGTCGTGGCGCCTGGCTTCATCGACGTGCACGCCCACGACGACGGGGCCGTCCTCACCACCCCGATGGACTTCAAATTGATGCAGGGCGTCACCACCGACATCGTCGGCAACTGCGGCGCGGGCATAGCACCGACGCCCGGCGGGCGGCGCGTCCCGGGGATCGAGCTAATACTGGGCGCAGTGCCAGACGATGGATTCGCAACGTTCGGGGCCTACATGGACGCCGTCGATCGCGCACATCCGGCCGTCAACGTCGCCTGCCTCGTGCCTCACGGCGCCGTCAGGGCCGCCGTGATTGGGATGGCAGGTCGTGCCCCGGATGACGGCGAACTCGAAAGCATGAAGGAGTACGTAGATGAGGGCCTGTCCTCCGGTGGCGTCGGCCTCTCGACCGGGCTGATCTACCCGCCGGGCATGTTCGCTCAGACGGATGAGATCATTGCCCTCGCCAGGATCGCGGCGGAGCACGGCGCGCCTTACGTAAGCCACATACGGAACGAAGCGGAAGAATTGATGGAAGCGGTCGAGGAAGCGGTCACGATCGGAAGGGAATCAGGCGCCGCCGTGCAGATCTCGCACCACAAGGCCGCCGCGGAGTCCGTATGGGGGAAGACAAAGGAGTCAATCGCCTTCATCGACGAGCAACGGGCGAGCGGACTCGATATCACGTTCGACGTCTACCCGTACACCGCCGGCAGCACCGTGCTCGCCGCCGCCGCGCGCGTGGAGCGAGCCATCGATCCGGACCGGATCATGGTCGCCTCCTGCACCGAGCGGCATGAGTACGAGGGCAAGACTCTTCGGGAAATCGGGGACATGTTGGGAATACCCCACGAACAAGTCGTTGCTCGCGTCCTCAGTGAGGAACCCGCTGCAGTCGCGATCTTCTTCTCAATGCACGAGGACGATGTACAACAAGTGGTCTCCCATCCGCACTGCATGATCGGCTCTGACGGCATCCCGTCCGCCACCGGTAAACCGCACCCGCGCCTCTATGGGACGTTCCCTCGGGTTATACGCCGTTACGTACGCGAGGAAGGACTCCTGTCGCTGGAGGAAGCCATCCGCAAGATGACGTCGCTGCCAGCCCGGCGGTTCAACCTGGCCGAACGAGGAGAGCTCCGGCCCGGTTGGTTCGCGGATATCATCGTCTTCGATCCGAACCACATTGCGGACATCGCCACATACCAGGAGCCCCGGCAATACCCGGAGGGCATCTCATACGTCATCGTCAACGGGGAGGTAGCAGCGGAGCGTGGCTCCCAGACCGCCGAACACTGCGGAAGGCTACTCCGCCGGGGCGTAGCGTGAACGTCGAATACCGGCTCCTGACCCCCGACGACTACGAGCAGGCTTCGTACCTCGAGTCGCGGGCGTTCTACAATCAGTCCTCGCCTGAACGCGTCGAGCAGCTCCGCAAGTTCTTTCCTCCCGAGTGGACCGTGGGCGCCTTCCTGGATGGCCTCCTAGTCGCGGACGTCCGGACGATCCCTCAGGTGCGCGGGATGAGAGGGTCCAGGACGCCCTTCGGCGCCGTCGGCCCCGTCGCCTGCCTCGCCCCCTACCGGCGCCGGGGATACGTGGGCAAGCTCCTCAAGATGGCCCTCGAACTCATGCACGAGCGAGGGCAAGTGCTGTCCGGCCTTCACACTCCTCACGACGCCCTCTATCGGCGGTACGGCTGGGAGCGCGGCGAAGGGAAGAAGAAGTACTTGTTCGCTCCGAAGCAGGCAACCCTGCGTTTCCAGAGCGCACCTGGCACACTGAGTTCAGTCAAGAACGAAGACTGGCAGCGGCTGGACGCCCTCTTCCGCGCCGGTACCAGCGACCGCAACGGACCGTTCGCGCGCGTGGAGGTCTGGTGGCGGGAGGTCGTGCTCCGGGAGTACGGCCGAACAGGCGCGCCCACCGACAGTGACGCCACCGTCTGGACCGATGAGAACGGTGTCGACCAGGGATACGTCGTCTACTTCGAAAGGCCCACCGGTGTGCGTGAAGGCAACTGGGAGCAGCAGGAGATATTCGTGCGTGACCTGATCGCCCTTACCCCGGACGCCTACCTCGGGTTGTGGCAACACCTGTTGACCCACGATCTCGCGGCGGCAATAGTCTGCGAGACACGCCCAGACGATCCCCTGCCAGACCTTCTGGAAGACCCGTTCGTCGTCAAGCAGTCCATCTCAGAAGGTGCAATGCTCCGGATCGTTGACGTCGAGCGCGCCCTCGCTAAGAGGCCGTTCCGTGGAGCAAAATCGGCGGCCGTCACAATCCGCATCGAAGATCCAACCCTGCCCCACAACGACGGCGTCTGGCGGATCGAGGGCTCAGGCACAGAAATGCGCGCCGAGCGGACCGATGCCTCACCACAAGTCGAGATGAGCATTAACATGCTGGCACCCCTTTACTCCGGACACCTCTCGCCTTCGGTTGCCTCCGGCGTCGGGATGATCAAGATACGGGACGGCTCGGCGCTTGACGCGCTCGGTAGCCTGTTCGCGGTCGACGACCTACCCTACAGCCCCGACTGGTACTAGCGCAGCTCGTACTTCCACCCGGGCCGCCAGCCCCACGGGCCGGTGACGACCTCATCGAGAGCAGCGCCATTCAGAATGTGCTCCAGCGCGTGGTGTGTCGCCCTGTGACCGATAACGAGCACCGGACCATCACCGGATGCCACCACATCGCCCAGGAAGGCCGCCACGCGATCAACCACCTGCGCATAACTCTCGCCTCCCGGATATGGCTCCCGGACGTGGTCTGGCCGCCCCACCTCGACAATCGCAACAGGGGCGCCGTTGAGATCCCCAAAGTCGCACTCACGCAGACGAGCGTCCAGGATCACGGGAACCCCGCGGCCTTCGAAGGCGATCTCCGCTGTACGCCGCGCCCTTAGCAGGTCAGAGCAGAATATGCAGGCCAGGTCGATGCCGCGGTACCGCTGTCCCAGTTCCTTCGCCTGGCCGACGCCAGCGTTTGACAGATCCGGGTCAGAGTGACCCGATGCCACTCCCCGTTCATTGTCTGTAGACGTCGAGTGTGTCTCGTAGTAGAGCCGCATCACGCGGGGCGGCGTTCTGCCAGGATCGCTTTCATATCCGGGCCTCTCACCGCGTCAGCCAGCGACTCGTGGGTACCTTGCTCCAACAATTCGAGTGAGAAGCGCCGGACCGCACCGACCGCTATGCGCAGGAACTGGCTCCCGTAACTGACGCGGGCCACACCCAATTCTTGCAGTTCCCACGGACCCGGAACGCCCGGGCCGGCAAGTATGCTGATAGGCGCGCTGACCTCCTTGGCCAGAGTGCGAATGTCCACCGGTTCCGACGGGCCGAAGAAGAACACACAATCCGCCCCTGCCTCGGCGTACATCTGGCCTCGGTGAACCGCGTCCTTGAGCGCTGTAGCGCGATCATCCCGAATGGCCATGAACGAGTCGACCCTCGCGTTGAGCAGGAACTCGACACCCAGCACCTTGCGCGCATCCATGAAGGCCGCGATCTTGTCGAGCTGGTAGGCAACGTCCACAAGGGCCCCGTGTCGCTGGCGATCGCCGTCCTCCATGTTCATGCCCACCGCGCCCGCCTCAACAAGGGCGCGTACAGTTGCGCGAACGTCATCGGGCCCGCCGAAACCGTCCTCCCCATCTGCGTTCACCGGTATCGAGACGGCAGACGCGACCTGGCGCGTCACCTCAACAGTGCGGTCCCTTCCAATCGCGAGGTCAGGGTATCCCTGGGCGTTGGCGAACCCTGAACTACTGCCCTGTATCGCCTCGAATCCCAGGTGCTGAAACAGCAGGGCGCTCAGCACGTTGAACGCGCCAGGCATGATCAGGATCTCTGGCGCTCGCAGTAATTCGCGCAGGCGGCGAGCCTTCTGGTTTACGTCTTCCAGGACCTCGGAGGAGAGCGGAACCACGCGATGCAGTCTATCCGACGGTCATAGTGCCAGTCATCCCGGCCTCCGCGTGTCCGGTCACAGTGCAGAGATACTCGTACTCGCCGGCCTCCGTCGGCGTGAACTCAAGGACCCCGTCCATCCCGGACTCGAGGGCAAGGTGGAGGTCAAATTCCTCAGCGGAACCCATCCCCATGTGGCCGCCGGTGTCGGAACTCTCGCCTTCCTGGCTGACGTCCGTAACCGGGATGGCTTGCACCGTGAAATCGTGGATTGATGCGGCTTCGCCGTTGTCGATCACAAGCCGCACTGGTTGTCCGGCTTCGAGGCTGATCTCCGCCGGTTCGAACTGGAGCTCGTCGGTCATTCGCACCTGTATCTCTCGCACGCCGTCGTCACCGACGTCTTCTGACCCGCCATCGTCCCCACCGCACGCGAGCGCCACAAGCAGAACTGCGAACATTGCCGCAACAACCATGATTCTCGTTAGCCACATGACTCAAGACTCCTTTGATAGACCTAACTTATTACTTGCTTATTACTTGCTTCCCAGTGCCTGCCGGATCTGCTCGAACTCCTGAACAGTGATTTCGCCCCCGGCGAGCCGCGCCTTCGCGATGTCCAGTGGGGTACCCGGCTCATTCCGGCCCACCAGTGCCTGCACGCCCCAGACGAGAAGCGCAATGAGGCCTCCCCAGAAGAGGACCATCATGATCATCCCCCATACCATCCACCAGCCTGAGCCGTCATACATGTGCCACACCCCTAACATCCTTTCCTGTCTCTGACTGTGTATCGGCGCACGAGCCCCGGATGAGCTTCAGGATCCCGAGGCCCGCGGTCTCTACTTCTTCAACGTCGAGGCCTGCTCTTGCAACGTTTGAAACCGTGTCTCGATTGATATTGGCTCCGGCGACGCGCACAACCAATGGATTCAGCCGGTCCATAAACCAGCCGGCGACACGGTTCGGCGATCGGACGTGTTCCAGAAGGTGAACAGTGCCGTCGCCGCGAGTAACCCGGCGCACTTCCCGTAGCCCGGCAACAGGGTCTGGCACCGAACAGAAGACGAAAGTCGCCACGGCAGCATCGAACGCGCCATCACCGAAGGGAAGCCGCTGCGCGTCGGCGAGAACGAAGTCAATCCGCCGGCCGGACCGGCCAGCGCGCGCGACTGCTCTCCGCAACATTCCCGGACTCAAATCCGCACAGACAACCCGCGCGTCTTGTGGGTGATACGAGAGGTTCTTGCCGGTGCCAACACCGATCTCAAGGACTCGCTCACCGGACACCTGCTTCCAGAGCTTCCGCCGCAACCTTCCAAACAGCAGCACCTCCATCGGGGTCTCGGTGATGTCGTACAGACCCGCCTGGCGGTTATATCTCTCCTGGGTGGTCAGCGACTGTTCAGTGTTCATGAAGCCCCTCGGACACGTTCACGGAGCATCGGGATCACGGTTGGCATTGAGATGATCAGGGTGAGGAAGAACACCCAGAACGCGCCACCGGCACGGGCGACCCAGTCGTAGTCGCCGGCCAGGGTTACTGCCAGAAAGATGGCGGCGGACGCAACCGAGACACCGGTGTAGACGAACGCGGCAATGCGGCTAACGTTCGATTCAGTCATTCTCACGAGGTCACCTCTACCGCAGTGTGCTGAAACGCAGTGGGCGCGTCGCGCGCAAGCGTGGATGGTCCGCGCCGGCTCGGGGGCCGGTAGCCGCGCATCCGCAGCGTGTTCATCGTGACGGAGAAACTACTGAGGGCCATGAGCAACGCCGCCAACTCCGGGCTCACAATCTGGTTGGTCAGCGGATAGAGGATCCCGGCGGCGAGAGGGATCGCCGCCATGTTGTAGCCGAACGCCCAGATCAGGTTCTGGCGCACAAGGCGCATCGTCCGACGACCCACCTGCACAGCGGCGGCTACGTCCAGCACATCATCCCTGATGAGGATTATGTTTCCCGTCTCCCTGGCGACATCGGCGCCGGAGCCGATTGCGATACCTACGTCCGCCTGGGCGAGAGCAGGCGCATCGTTGACGCCGTCTCCCACCATCGCGACGATCTGCCCTTCCTCCTGCAGCTTGCGTACTTCGGCCGCCTTGTCCTGGGGCAGGACTTCTGCAAGGACCCGGTCCACTTCGACTTGCCGCGCGATGGCATCGGCCGTACGCGCATTGTCACCGGTGAGCATCACGACCTGCAGACCCATGCGTCGCAGTTCCCGCACGGCCTGAACCGAGGTGTCCTTCAGTGTGTCAGCCACGGCTACAAGACCAACCATCCGACCGGAGGACGCGACGAACATCACCGTCTTGCCTTCGTTCTCGAGCCTTTCCGCTTCGGCAATCTGGCCAGAGATGTCCACTCCGCGGTCCTGCATAAGGGCGCGATTTCCCAGGAGGGCCGCCACCCCTCCGAGCGTAGCCTCTACGCCGAGTCCCGGGATCGAGTCAAACGCCTCGGGTTCCCGGATATCCAACCCGCGCTCACGTGCTTCTTCCACGATCGCCTCGCCGAGCGGGTGCTCGGAGTTCTTCTCGCACGATGCCGCCAGGGCGAGTACTTCGTCCGCATGGGCAACTGCTGGGTCGGCCGGTATCACGTTTGTAACGGAGGGCTCGCCCCGCGTGAGAGTTCCGGTCTTATCTAGAATCACTGTCTGCACCTTCGACACAGCCTCCACCGCGTCCGCGCCCTTGAAGAGGATGCCGTATTCGGCGCCCTTCCCGGTTCCTGCCATCATCGCCGCTGGAGTGGCGAGCCCGACGGCGCAGGGGCAGGAGATGATGAGGACAGTCACCGAAACCAGAAGCGCGAACCCGAAGACCTCCAGCCCGGTGAGTTCGTACGGAGTGAGCATCAGTCGTGTGCTGGCGTCGAACCACAAATCGTAGCCGGCGAAGAACCAGAAGACGAACACAGCAAGCGCCAGGGCGTGTACCCCCAGGATGAAGTGGCCGGCAACACGGTCCGCGAGCGCCTGGATCGGCGCCTTCGAGGCCTGGGCCTCCTCCACGAGCCGGATGATCTGCGAGATCGCCATGTCCGCGCCGACACGGCTGGCCTCGAAGCGGAAGGCGCCGGTCTTGTTGATGGTCCCCGCAATCACATCGTCGCCCGCGCTCTTCTCAACCGGGATGCTCTCACCTGAGATCATCGATTCGTCCACGGACGAGTAGCCTTCTGTGACCTTCCCATCGACCGGAATCGCGTCGCCGGGACGGACGATGACGATGTCGCCGACAATGACCTCATCGGCCGGGATCTCGGCCTCCTGGCCATCGCGCAGGACCGTGGCGCGGCGGGGGCGGAGCGTCATCAGCTTGCGGATAGATTCGGATGTGCGCCCGCGCGTGATCGCCTCGAGATAACGGCCGAGGACGATGAAGGCGATCAGCAGGGCGGCCGCTTCGTAGAAGACCGCCCGCTCGCCTCCGAAACCCGCGTCCGGGAAGAACGTGTTGATCACGGCGATTCCGTACGCGGCGCCGATGCCGGTCGCGTAGAGCAGGTTCATGTCCGTAACCCCGCGACGGAGGCCGTTCCAGGAATGGACGAAGAACTGCCGCCCGGGGCCGAACACTAACGGCGTGGTGAGTGCGAACAGAAGGACTTTGCTGTCGGACCAATCAGGCAGCAGAGAGTCCAGCGGTTCGTACATGCTGAACGTGAGGATCATGACGATGGTCGCGACCGGCCAGGAGATCAGCATGTTGCGGGTTTGCCGCCTGATCTCCTGCTGCCGCAGTTCTCGCTCGCGGTCCAGCGAGTCCGCGCCCTCACCCTTGTCCTGCACCTCGTAGCCAAGGCCGCGGATGACCTTCTTGATCTCAGCCGCCTGGACAACGGAGTCCAGGAAGTCCACTGTGACGGTGTCAGTCGCGAAGTTGAAGCTGACATCCTGAACGCCACTCAGGCCGCGCACCGCCGGACCAATGACGTGCTCGCAGTGACCGGGCGTCATACCCAGGACGAGCAGGTTGATATGCGCGGCCGGTACTTCGTAGCCGATCTCTTGTATGCGGCTGGCCATCTCCGGGATGTCGCAGACCGCTGGATCATAGGTGACGCCAGCCTTGCCGGCGCTCAGGTTGACCGTGGCTTCTTCGACGCCCGGGATGCCCGAAAGCGCCTTCTCGACGCGCCGAACACAGGCCGCGCAGGTCATGCCGGCAACGGGGATGGTCACCTCCTTGAGGTCTCGGTGTTTCTCGTGAACAGTCATCGCGTTCTAAGCTCCCGGCTTGACCGCCCGAATGAATGCCACCTGCGCCCATTTGCTCTTCGCGCGCCGGATGTCTTCGAAGCCCGTCGTCGCCATCATGGCCTTCAGGCCCTCGACGTAGTCCGTGGGCATGCGGTGGCCGAACAGTCCGAGGAGAAAGTTCGCCGGCGAATGGCCGCCGGTGAGATCGACCGCGACAAGACGGCCGCCGGGCTTAAGTACACGGAATATCTCCGCGAGGCCCTGCTCTTTCACGTCGTCCGGCAAGTGGTGGAGCATTAGACTGCTGAGCGCGACGTCGAACTCGCCGTCCGCGAAGGGGAGCGCCTCGACTGGTGCAACGCGGAAGTCGATGTTGAGGCGCTTGCTGTTCGCCTTGCGCCGAGCTACCGCGATCATCTCAGGCGAGGCATCGATTCCGGCGACCTTGCCTCCCGCGCCAACACGCTCCGCCGCTGGAATGGTGAGGCTGGCAGGTCCGCAGCCCACGTCGAGAACGCGTTCCCCTTGCTGGAGCTTCGCCACAGCGATGGTGTGCCGGACCATCGCCGGCTTCTGGCCGAAAGACACGAGCCAGGCGGCAGCATCGTAGAGAGAGGCCCCCCGGCGGATGGTGCTGCCTCTTGTCTCGGGCGCCTCGCCGTGCACGTGGACCGACCCGGTCATCCGGTCGCACCTCCGGTCATCCGGCGCTCCGATTCCCTGATCTCTTGATCCAGCCTGTCACGCTCGGCTTTCAGTTCGTCTACGGAAGGGGCATCCTCCCCGTGCGACCCGCCCATGCTGTGGCACATCATCATCCCGTGGCCCGAATGGCCGCCGGAGCGGCGGCCAAACAACCAGCCCCCGACCATCATTCCAATCATCATCAACGGGCAGATCAAAAGCATCCCAGCGATCCCGATTCCGATTAGCCATTCCATGGCTTACTCCTTTCCGCTCTCCCTTGCATCGATGATTCAAACCTGGCCAGATCGAGATTGAATCTGCTCAAGTCTGGGATTTCGTTTTGCAAAAACACTATTCGCTAGCCTCGCATCGCCCTTACTTGTTCGCCAGTTCGTACAGGTTCAGCAGTTCGCCGATGACCTGCTCGTCTCGGCCGTCCTTGATGCCTTCCAGCACGCACGTGTGGAGATGGTTGTCCAGCATGAGTTGCTCCATCTTCTCGATCGCGCGGCGGACGGCGTACGTCTGCTTCAGGACGTCCACACAGTACTTGTCTCCCTCCACCATGCGGCGGATGCCCTGGACGTGGCCCTCGATATAGTTGAGGCGCTTGAGGACGTCTGTCTTCTTTTCTGGCAGCATTCGATTCTCCGTTCACCCTTACCCCCCCGGTGAGGGTCTAC
>JBDSHD010000251.1:0-4931 GCA_039918655.1 Dehalococcoidia bacterium
GATGGCAGCCACGATGGCCGAAGGGACGACTTCGATCGTTAACGCCGCAGCGGAGCCGGAGGTACAGAACCTGGCGGCGATGTTGGTCGAGATGGGCGCCAGGATCTCAGGCGCGGGCACGCACACGATCACAGTTGATGGTGTGCGAGAACTGCGCCCTGCGCGATACGAGATCATCCCCGACAGGCTTGAGGCTGGCACCTACGCGCTGGCGGGCGCGATCACAGGCGGCGATGTGGAGGTGCATGGCGCGAACCCGGAACACCTTACCTCGTTCCTCTACAAGCTGCGCGAGACGGGCACGCTCGTGGACACGAGTTCCGGGGTGATCCGTGTGCGGGGAGACGGTGAGTTGAACGCGATCACGGTGCAGGCCGTCCCCTATCCGGGCTTCCCGACAGACCTACAGGCGCCGATGGCGGTGCTGCTGACGCAGGCGAGCGGTGTCAGCTACATCCATGAGCGCGTGTTCGATAACCGGCTAACGTACATCAGCGACCTGCGAAAGATGGGGGCCGAAATAGTGACCACCGGAGCGACGCTTGCTATCATTAGCGGGCCCACTCCCCTTGCCGGCGCACATTTGCGTGCGCTGGACGTGAGGGCGGGAGCAGCGTTCATCCTCGCTGGCCTAGCGGCACAGGGCCAGACCGAAGTCTCCGACATCTATCACGTTGAGCGGGGTTACGAGCGTATAGACGAGAAGCTGAGGGCACTGGGAGCAGATATCGAGAAAGCGTGATGCTGGGAAAACGAATCGGAGTCGACCTGGGGACAGCGAATGTGCTGGTTTACGTTAAAGGGCGAGGCATCGTCATAGCGGAACCGGCCGTCGTGGCGGTGGCGCAGCGTGATAACAGCATCGTCGCAGTCGGCACCGAAGCACGGGAGATGCTGGGCCGGACGCCGGGCGCGATCCAGGTGATCCGTCCCATGCGCGAGGGCGTGATAGCTGACTACGTGACGACAGAAGCGATGCTACGCCACTTCATCGGCCGGGTGATGGGTCGGTTTTCCTTCATCAAGCCGGAAGTGATGATCTGCGTCCCTGCAGGCGTAACAGGAGTCGAACAGCGAGCAGTGCAGGATGCGGCTGAAGCAGCGGGGGCGCGACGACCGGCACACGTCATCCCGGAACCGCTGGCGGCGGCGATTGGCGCGCGTATTCCTGTGAACGTGCCACAGGGCCACATGATCGTCGACATTGGTGGGGGACGCACAGAGGCGGCAGTGATCTCCATGTACGGTATCGTTGTCAGCGAATCCGTGCGCGTGGCCGGCGATCGGCTCGACGATGCGATCGCGGCGTACGTGAAGCGCCGCCATAACCTAGTAATCGGCGACCGAACGGCGGAGGAGCTAAAAATAGCGATCGGTTCGGCGCTGCCCCTCGAGGAAGAGACGACTTACCAGGTGCGCGGCCGCGATCAGATCAGCGGACTCCCGAGGACGATTACCGTTTCATCTACCGACGTCACGAACGCGATTCAGGACTCGGTCCAGTCGATAATCGGCGCTGTGCGTTCGGTTCTGGAGCGAACACCGCCGGAGTTGGCCTCAGACGTCATGGACAGGGGTATCGTCCTTTCGGGCGGGACCGCCATGCTTCGGAACCTCGACCGGCTTATCACCGAGGAGATCGGCATCCCCGCGTACGTTGCGGAGAACCCGATGGAGTGCGTCGCCATGGGCGCCGGGATCGCGCTGGACCATCTGGACTTGATTAAGCGCTCGATGCCGCCCGAAGGCGAGTGGCTCGTTAGCTTCTAGTTCAGACTACGCGGGGCCGACAGCGGCCTTGAGGTGATAAGTCATCCCCTGGAGCGACAGGACCGGGTCTATCCGTTTCATCTGGACATCGGCAGGGACATGGGCGGTGACCGGCGTGTAGTTAAGGATCGCCTTGATGCCACATTGGACCAAGCGGTCGATGACGCTCTGTGCGGTCTCTGCGGGAACGGCGACGATGCCAATATCGACTGAGGCTTCCGCCAGCAACGCTTCGATTTCAGTTGTGTTGTGAACCGTGAGGCCACCTATGTCCGTCCCCACCATCGCTGGATCGGAATCGAAGGCGTGGGTGATGCGGAAGCCCTGGGGCGCAAACCCTTCGTAACCGAGAATCGCGCGACCCAACCGGCCCGTCCCCACCAAGACCATTCGCCATTGCCTGTTCAGGCCGAGAATGCGCCGTAGCTCGTCGAGAAGTTTCTGGACGTCGTAGCCCCGCCCTTGCTTGCCAAAGCGACCGAAGTAGGCCAGGTCCTTACGTATCTGGGCGTCGGATACTTCGACCGCTTCACCAAGATCCCTGGAGCTGACGACGAACCGGCCCTGCGACTCCAGGGCCGCAAGCGCGCGCGCATACAGGGGTAAGCGATCAATAACTACGAGCGGTATCTTCAAGGGTTATTGTGCCTAGTGATTAATTCTATAGATGCTGCCTAGTGGGATTGATAATGCTATTGGTAAATTTAGCCATCGTCATGCCAGTGGGTCAATAGCCGAACGGCCTAACTACGAAGAGTCACGAAGGCAGTCAACCGTTACTTCCAGTCACTCTCGTAACGCCCCCTTAACCCCAGCGTCTAATCAGACAAGGGGCAGCCGATGCTTGCTCTGTTAGTTTGCACGAGGTAGATATGGATTCCGAGCCCGAAAGCCGACAAAGCCAAGAAGATCCAGCCGCAGTCACTCCACCGGGAGACAGCTTCGCAGCAGAACCGGCAGGCACCAATTCCGCGCCGGTGCCTTCATTCTTCAGCCGTACCGCGGCAACGCCGGGCGTGGAAGCAGATCCGCAGCCTGAGCCCGGTGATTCGATGTCCGCGTTCATCTCCAAGACGATGACAGCGCTGGCCGATCAGGATACGGAGGATGACGGTCACCTGCTCCCACTGGCACCTCGTTCCTTCGCGGAGGTTGGGTTGTCGAAGGCGTTCCTGACCGACCTCGTACTGAAGATCATCCACTACTCCGGCACACCGTCTATGGCCCAACTGGTGCGACGCCTGGGCTTGAATACAGACATCGTTTCGCAACTTCTGACAGCACTGTCTGAGGAGCGCATGGTCGAGGTAATGAGCCAGTCAGACCTTTATACGGGGAACTACCGCTACCGTTTGTCACAGCGGGGCGAGGCGCGGGTCTCCGAAGCGCTGGAGCGCACGCGCTACGCCGGACCGGCACCAGTCACAGCCGAACAGTACAGGGAAACGATGCAGAGAATCCTGGCGCTGCCGCAGGACGAAGGCGCGCGAGCTCACGTGAAAGCGGTTCTGAACGACTTAGTGCTGACTCCAGACGTGTCCGACGCCATCGCGCGAGCGTTATTCTCCGGCAAGCCCGCCCTCTTCTACGGACCATCAGGAAACGGGAAGACAGTCCTTCTTGAAAAATTCGCTGAGGCCATGGGCGGCCTGACGATCGTACCCTACGCCATCTACGCCTACGGCCAGGTGATCCGTGTGTTTGATCAGTCGATACACCAGCAGATCGAGACGGAGGACGACGGCAGCGCTACAAAAGACGAGACGAAGCGTGATCGGCGGTGGGTGGTGATCAGGCGACCGGCGATCGTGGTGGGTGCGGAAATGGAGCGGGAATCCATGGAGTTGGGCTACGACCCGGTATCCCGCTTCTACCAGGCCCCTCCCCACATGAAAGCGCAGAACGGGACTCTCATAATCGATGATTTTGGGAGGCAGCGCGTCGACACCCACCAGCTCTTGACTCGTTGGCTTATCCCGCTCGAGCGTGGCTGGGACAGCATGATATTGAACACGGGGGAGAAAATGATATTCCCGTTCCGGGTTCAGCCGCTATTCGCCACGAATTCGCCGGTCAGCACTCTGGCCGACGAGGCTCTACTTCGAAGAATTCTGTACAAAGTGAAGGTGATGGGTCCGGATCGGGCGGCATTCGGTGAGATCCTGCGCCGAGAGTGCCTGGCACGGAAGGTGCGCGTTGAGAACGGCGCCCTCGAGCACGTTCTTGATGTCCTCTTTTCGCACCCCGAGATCGAGCCGCGAGGATCGCACGCCGGGGACATACTCGAGATCCTGATCCAGAGCGCGGCCTTCGACGGGCGCCCGGCAATCCTGGACGTTGATTCTTTCGATTCCGCCTTCAGGCTGTTCGTGGCTACCGCTATACCGGACCGAGACTAAGCGAGTTCCCTGGCAAACGAAACGAGAGCACTGGCTAGTTCGGCCGGTCGCTGGACGGGCAGGTCGTGGATGCTGTTCTCCATGATCAACACCGTCGCGCCGGACATAGCCTCGCGGACCATGTCCATCCCCTCGTTCCGGTAGGTTTGCCAGCGTTGCTCCGCCTCGTTGGCCGGTGGAGTCGTCGCCACGATCACGAGAGCTGGGCAGGAGGCCTGAGGCAACATCTCCGACGGACGGGCATCATAGATGGCACGCGCGATCTTCATGTGCCGGTGGATGTCCAGGCGGCGGTACACCTTGCCGTTCTTTATCTCGAAATTGGACAGCACCATCTCGCCGATTTCATCAGTCCAGATGTCCCGAATATTCGGCCACTGGCGGGCAAAGCCGAGGAAGGTCTCGACGGCAACCCCCGGGATGTCTGGCGGGGTCATCTGGGCTTCGGCTGTCTCCCAATCCGAGTAGCGAGAGATCTCGATGAACCCCCCATCGACGAGCGCGATGCCGGAAACGCGGTGTGGCTGCTCCACAGCTAGAGTAAGGGCGACGCTCGCACCCCATGAATGCCCGGCGATCGCGACCGAATCCAGACCAAGAAGATCCATGAACGCAATGACGTCGGCGGTGACATCCGGGAAGCCGTATCCGTCCTCTGGTACATCGCTCAGGCCGTGCCCGCGCATGTCGAGGGCGACGACGCAGTAGGTCGAGGTAAGGAGAGGCGCGGTGAGGTCCCAGATTCGCGAGTTTGACGAGAGG
>JBDSHD010000252.1:0-13751 GCA_039918655.1 Dehalococcoidia bacterium
GATAGCCAGGCCGAACTCGCCAAGGACGACGATGTTAAGAAACACAAGTGCGTTAATCAGCGGGTTGATGAGCAGAAAGTGCCACGGGTCCCGGCCCGCGAGAATGAGGACGACCACCGCGATGAGCGCGGTCAGGATAATCAGCATCGGCGGGGAGATCCCGCGGCGGGACTTCGGCGCGGCTGTCGTCACGGCTTGCTCACCTCCTCCACGCGACCCGTCTCCAGATCGACGAGGAAGATGTCGTGCGATCGGGAAAGTACAATCGCTTGACCACCGCGGACGATCGGCGAGGCGAATACGCCTTCCTTCAGGTCCACTTCCTCCAGGGTCTCGCCGGTCGCGGCGGCTATTAACAGGACGAGGCCATTGTTGTTGACCACCACGATTGTCCCGGCTTCGGAGACGGCGGCACCACCTCTGATGGGCGCAAGAGCATCAATCGGCGGCCAAACCTCTTCGCCCGTACCTGGGTCGACGGCATACACCTGTCCGTCGAGGTTCGTCGCGATCACTATCTCGGATCCGGGTTCGCCGTAGACAACAGGTTCACCCCAGAACCAATTCCGGGCGTCGAGGGACCACCTCTCGGCACCTGTGGTGGAATCGATGCCATAGAGAGTGGCTCCAAGGCCGCCCACCATGACGGTGTCTCCTCTTGCAAGCACGGGCGGTGTCAACAGGCCTGTATCGACTTCAAATGGAGCGTCCCAGACAGGTTCAAGGGTGTCAGTCGTGAACTTCCACTTCCAGAGCCGGCCATCTTCCGTCGCAACGTAGAGTGATCCGTCTTCCGTTAGCAGAGGCGACGCTCCGGACCCGCCGGTCTCTATGCGATCCACCTTTTCACCCGTCTCAGGATCAAGTACGTACAAGTAGCCGTCGGTGGACGGCGCGTACAGACGGTCCCCGTCGAGTACGGGACCAGCAATCACGGGATCACCGGTCTTGAAGGACCAGATGCATGCACCATCCTCGCGGGACAGCGCATATACATAGCCATCGTAGGCGCCAAGGTACACTGCCTCGCCGCCAATTGACGGGGCGCCGTATATCCCCTTGAGGTCGAGCTTCTCATCCCGGCCAGGACACCGCGCCTTATCGTCTGCCGGGAACGTCCATAGTTCATCCAGGGATTCAGCCGCCAGTGCGGACATCTCACCGTCGTTCAGGCTCATGTATACGGTGTCATCGACGATCCTCGGACTCACCCAGCCGTCTGTGCTCACGATCTTGGCGCAAGCCACCAGTAAAGGGAGCGCAACGAGTAGCGGCAGAATCCGGAGCTTAGTTTTCAACGCGTCTCCGGTCGGCACTACCACTGGAGTCCGGCACAGGGTCAATCCCGCCCTTACTGAGTGGGTGGCACCGAAGAAGGCGCCACGAGCCGAACACGATACCCTTCACCACGCCATGGCGTTCGATAGCCTCGTATGTGTACTCGGAGCACGTCGGTTGATAGCGGCAACCGGCGGGCAACGAGGGCGACACGTTCCGTTTGTAAAACCTCAGGGCCGCGAGCGCCGCGCCTTTCATGAGGAGGCCTCAGTCCGAGGCTCAGCCAGTCCGGACCTCGCTAGAAGACGCAAGACAGCCTCTCTCAGTTCATCGAACGTAGCAGATGGCGTGGTCGTCTTCGCGGACAGCACCACGTCGTACCCCTGCTTGGCGTCCATCTTGCGGACGATCTCGCGGAGGCGGCGCCGCGCTTTATTGCGCACAACAGCGCCGCCGATACGCTTGCTCGTCACAAATCCGTAGCGGTTGTGATCCAGATCGTTAGGCAGAGTTCGCAAGACTAACAGCGGGTCGCTCCAGGCGCGGCTGCGGGCGAACACGCTGTCGAAGTCCTTGCGATGCCGAAGGCGTGATTCTTTGGGCAGGCCCAAGCAGGCGACCTCCGGGTTGCGGGTAGCCAGAGCCTCAAACGGATAGCCGCCACCTGCCCTTGAGCATGCGGCGCTTGAGGACGGCCCGGCCGTTCTTCGTGCTATTGCGCTTCATAAAGCCGTGCCGTCGGGCGCGGCGGCGCTTCTTTGGCTGATAGGTTCTCTTGGGCAATGGGCGCCTCCAGTCCTAACCCAAAATGTCGCTAATAATGGCGCATAAGCCCGCCGGTTGTGCGGACCCGCGAATTAAGGCGCGCCGAAGGAGATTATAGGGTCGCTCGCAAATGGGGGTCAAACAAAAACGATGGCGCGGTCAGGTAATCACAAGCGGCTCGCCGCGCTCGCAGTGCGGGCACTCCGCTGCGTCGTAGGTCGGGAGGTCGAGGTCCAGGCAGGCGAAAAACGGCACCCCGAAATCGACGCGCCCGCCGCTGCGGTCAATGAGCACTCCGACCCCGGCAAGGTCGCCACCCAGAGCGCGCACAGCCTCAATCACGTCTCTCACGCTTCCGCCCGTCGTGAGTACATCGTCAACCACGACAACGCGCTCCCGGGGCGCGATCGTGAATCCTCGTTGGAAGGAGCGGCCTCCGCCATCATCCGATTCAGCAAAGATGCTGCGGAGGCCGAGGAGTCGCGCGACTTCATAACTGACGATGACGCCGCCCGTCGTGGGGCCGGTGATGAGGCCGGGAGTGAGGGGTTTCGCCCAGTCTGCGATCATGCCGCACAGCGCACCCGTCTGGGTAGGCCGTTCCAGCACGCGGAACTTCTCGACGTAGATCCCGGAATGTTTGCCCGAGGCCAGTTGAAAATGGCCTTCGAGTATCGCGCCCGCTTCGCGAAGGAGGCCTTCAGCCTCGGCATGGGACGCGTGAGTGGACAAGAAGCTATTGGGCTTCTTCTGCCAAACCAACTGAGTGGTTCGGGGCGAGTCCGATGTCTGGCCCGTCGGCGTTCCAGTAGGTGACCATTGCCTTGCCGATGATGTTTTCCAGTGGCAGAAGCCAGCCCTGACGCGAATCGCTGCTGTTCTGGCGGTTGTCACCCATCACGAAGTAACAGGCGTCTGAGCCGCACTCCGCACGTGCTGCATCCGAACCCGCAAGGGGAATGTGAACCACGCATTGCTGACCGCACGATGTCGCCCCCTGGATATAACCTTCCTGAAGCAGCTGGTTGTTCACGTAGACGCCATCGCCCTGCCGAATATCCACCGTATCGCCTGGCAGCCCGATGATCCGCTTGATGAAGTCCCGATCAGGATTTATCGGCGCGCGGAAGACGATGATGTCCCCACGTTCGGGATCGCCCATCAGTTGCCGCGTTGAGTCCTCGCCTGAGTCGAAGAACGGCAGGAAGTCAAAGGGGCCAAGGTCGATTTCTGCGTAATTGAGCTTGTTCACGATCAGGTAGTCGCCATCCTGAAGACTCGGCTGCATGCTGGCCCCCTCCACCCGGAAGTTCTGGAACGACGCGCGGACGGCAAGGAACAGCAAAGCAGCCAGGAGCAGGGTCTCCGCCAGTTCGCGGACGGTGACCGCCCATCGCCTGTCCGGGCGTGGGAGGACGATCGTCTCCGCGCGCAGACGCTCCTGGAGTTCGGTCAGGCGCTCCTGGTAGGCCGGTTGATACCGGTCGGGGTAGATTGTTGACGCCCAGTCAGCACTGTATGGAGCGAAACCGACGTTCTCGTCAGTTTCGGGGACGGGCTGGAACTCAAAGAGGGAGTCGCCCTGTGAGACGGGGGATGCTACCTGCTCTTCCCAGGGCTCAAAAAGAGGGTCAAAGCGATTGCCCGGCGTCTCGAAGGCGCGGCCTTCGATCTCGGGGGAGAACTCTGTTTCGTCAAATCGGGTCATACGTCAGCCATTATATCGCGGTGCTTCACTCGGTATGACGTATGCGAGTGTCCCATGGTTTCGTCTTGCGGGAAATTTTCCTCATGTAGTTTGCCCGTTCCCACCCGCATAGAATGACGGCAAGTGGAACCGCGACCGGACGAAAACGACCTCCTGGAACGGGCCTGTTCGGGCGAGCTCGCCTCCTTCAACGCCCTTGTAGAGCACTACCAGACCGCTGTTTTCAATGTCTGCCTACGCATGCTGCGATCCCCGCAGTCCGCGGAAGACGCCACGCAGGAGGCGTTCATTTCAGCCTTCCGCAATCTTCGAAGCTTCCGGGGCGGTTCTTTCCGCTCCTGGCTGTATCGCATCGCCGGTAACGCTTGCTACGACGAACTGCGGCGCCAGAAATCGCGGCCGTCACTGCATCTCGAAGATGAGTCAGGCAACCCGCGCCTCGATCCCCCCAGCGCGGATGCGCCCCTGGACGAACAGGCACAACAGGGTGAACTCAGACGCGCGCTCCAGTCCGCCCTCGCAAGCCTCCCGGACGACCAGCGCTTCGCGATCGTGCTCTGCGATATCCAGGACATGGACTACGCCGAGATCGCAGTTGTCATGAATTGCTCGCTCGGCACCGTCAAATCACGCATAAACCGGGCCCGAGGAAAGCTCCGAACCCTGCTCCTGGCGCAGGGAGGGGAACTTTTACCGGACCGATTCCGTCAAGGTGGTGGAAGACAATGAGCCCATTTTTCAAGAACCGTCATCAGCGCGGCGATCTCTCAGCCTATATCGACGGGCAGCTAGAGCCGCAGCGGGCAGCAACGACCGAGGCGCACCTAACATCGTGCCTGGAATGTAGTGCCGAACTCGCGGAGCTACGGGAACTCCGCAGCGCCCTCGGGGCCATGCCGGAGGTGACCGCCCCGCGCTCGTTCGCCGTCACCCCGGAATACGTCGCTCAGACGGTCCGGACGAGTACTGCTCAATATCGGCCAACTCCCCTCGTGACTGGACTCCGGCTCGGTAGCGCGGGCCTGGCGATGGCGCTTGCGGTCGTCCTGGTGATCGATGCTGGCGGCGGGCCCGGTGATCCCGGGCGCGACGATACGGCCTTCGAGACGCAGGCGCTTGCTACTGAGTCCAGGTCATCTGAGGACGAGAGTCTGGCAGGCGAAGGCTCCGAAGTCGCCAGCTCGCCGCCACCCGTGGCCCCCGCCGGGGGGAGCGACATCGCAGACGGGAGCACTGGCGACCCCGAAGCGACACCCACCACAGGAGGGGCCGCGCCCGATGAAACATCAACTCCGGTCGCGCCTGAGGCGATCACCGCATACGACGCCGACGATGGGAGCAAAGGGGCAGACGCTCAGAACGGCCATGCTGACACCATCGACTCTGCGACATCCAACGAAGGGAACGACGACCTCCTCGTTATCGAAATCGTCCTCGGCGTCACCGCAGCCCTCGTGCTGCTCGCCAGTGTCTTTGTCGCCCGTGCCAGGAAACAGTCCATTTAGGGAACCAAATCAGCATCGATTCCGTCAGTACGGAGAAGCAACGTACAAGGAGGTAGATCAAATGAAGGCTCGAATTTGGATCATAGGAGCGGTGGTGGCCACACTCGCCTTCGGTGCCGTCGCCTGCAATGGTGACGGCGGCGGGGACAATGGCGACCCGCAGATTCGCACGCAGAAAGGTCTGGCGGTGGCCGCAGCGAGCGTGAACATCGGTCGCGCAAACGCGAACGGAGGCGGGGCTGACGACGAGAACCTCGCTGCACCCGGGATTGGGCAGGTAGGTACCTCAGACGGTAGCTCGGTCTCAACTGACATCGCGAAGGGCGGGCCATTCTTCCCGGACTTCGGGTTCGCCGCACAGCAAAGCACGGACGGCCTGACTGTCGTCGGTTATGGTTCCGCATCCGCTGCAGCGGACAACGCGATCATCGAGTTCTACTTCGGGACCAACGGTGACGGAGTGGTGCCACAAGGCGTCCCCGAAACACGTTCGTCGGACGGATCTTCCGAGGTCTCAATGGGTGCGCCGGGGATCGACGACAAAGCATTGGCGCTGCAAGAGGCTGACCCCATTACGGAAGCCGAACTCCAGCCGGTGATCGACGCCCTGGTCGGCGCTGGTGTGGCCCGGGATGACATCGAGTTCATCGGTCAGTCCTACTACGACCCTTACTTCTCCAGCGTTACCCTGCGCGCTACCGTGCGCGACGTCGGAGCCGTAGATGGCACCGTGGAAGCGGCCCGTAACGCAGCCGGAGGAGTGCCGAACGTCCAGCTTCAGAGCACCAACGTCTCTTACACGCTCGAAGATTGTGCGTCGCTGGAAGTGGCCGCGATGGAAGCCGCTGTTGAGGACGCGGGCGACCGCTCGCAGGCCTTGGCCACGGTGCTTGGCGTCGGCGTCGGCGCGGTGACCGGTGCCTCCAACTACTCGTACTCCCCCTTCGGCGGAACCCCTTGCGACACCGGCTACATCGGCCCGGTGCCGCTGGGTGGAGTCGCTTACGCAGAGGGTCAGACCAACGAAGTGACGGTCTTCGCGCAGATCGGCGTGACCTACGCGATCAATTAGATCCCGCGAGTATCGGAAACAGGGGCGCCCGGAATGGGGCGCCTCTGTCCATTTGGCCCTTGACCGATAAGTGAAGGCTCCTGACGCTAGGGTCATGGGCGTCCTCGGCGACCGCACCATCACGGGGTTCTTGAACTCCGCCCGCCCTCGGCATCCATCCGCTGCGACGAGGATCCGCTTGTCATCCGGGAACCAAATGGTCATCAATTCCGTCACTACGGAGAAGCCAAAAGAAGGAGGAATATCAAATGAAAACTCGATTCTGGATCATAGGAGCGATGTTGGCCCTCCTGGCGTTCGGCTCCGTCGCCTGCAACGGTGATGACGGCGGGGACGGTGGGGATCCCGAAATCCGCACACAGAAAGGCCTTGCGGTGGCGGCCGCGAGTGCGAACATCGGTCGTTCAAGCACGACCGGAGACGAGAACACGGATAAGAACCCCTTTGCGCCAGCGATCGGGGAAGGTTCGGCCGACGACGCTGGCTTCTCCTCGACCGATATCGGGAGGGGACCGTTCTCCCCCTACTACGGGTTTACAGCGCAGCAAGGCACGGACGGCATCACAGTGATTGGTTCCGGGTCGGCATCCGCGGCAGCAGACAATGCGATCATCGAGTTCTACTTTGGGACCTTTGGTGACGGAGTAAAGCCGGACGCGCCCGCAACCGACCCAGGTTCATCGTCCGGATCATCCGGCTCCTCCACGGGTTCTGAGCCTGCGGCCGATGACGCCGACTTTGTACAGCAGGAGGCAGATCCGATAACCGAAGCTGACCTGCAGCCGGTGATTGACGCACTGGTCGGGGCAGGAGTGGCCCGAGATGACATCGAGTTCATCGGGCAGTCCTACTACGACCCGTATTTCGCCAGAGCCACTCTGCGCGCGACTGTCCGAGACATCAGTAACGTCGACAGTGCCGTGGAAGCAGCCCGGAACGCGGCCGGCGGAGTGCCGAACGTCCAGCTCCAGAGCACCAACGTCTCGTACACGCTCGAGGATTGCGCCGCGCTTGAGACGGCTGCCATGAAAGCCGCCGTTGAGGACGCGGACGAGCGCTCCCAGGCCCTGGCTACTGTGCTCGGTGTCGGCGTCGGGGCGGTCACTGGTGCCTCCAACTACTCATACTCTCCTTACGGTGGCACCCCTTGCGCCTCAGGCTATTACGGCCCGGTTCCCCTGGGCGGCATCGCTTACGAGGCAGGCCAGGTGAACGAAGTGATGGTCTTCGCGCAGGTCAGCGTGACCTACGCGATAAATTAACTACCGCGCATATACGAAACAGGGGCGCTCCATCCGGGGCGCCTTTGTTTCGTATGACCCTTGACCAGTAAGTGAGGATTCGTGACGCTAGGGTCATGAGTGTCCTCAGCGACCGCACTATCCGGGAGTCTCTTGACTCCGGCAGACTTGGCATCGATCCGCTTGACGAGAACGCGATCCAGCCGGCGTCGGTGGACCTGCGGCTCGGACACTCCTTCCGCATCTTTCGCGTCACCAGCAGGCCTTTCGTCGATGTCCACCAGCCGATGGAGGACCTGACGGAACTGGTCGAGACCGCCGGCGACGAGCCGTTCATCATCCACCCCGGCATTTTCTGCCTAGGGGCAACGATGGAGACCATCACCCTGCCAGATGACATCGTGGCGCGTGTGGACGGCAAGTCCTCCCTGGGCCGTCTCGGCCTCCTCGTTCATGCCACCGCCGGGTACGTGGACCCCGGATGGATCGGCAAACTCACGCTGGAGCTTTCCAACCAGTCTCAGATGCCGATCGCGCTCTACAGCGGGATGCGGATCGCCCAGATTAGTTTCCTGACGATGACGACGCCCGTGAACCGGCCCTACGGCAGCCCCAAACTCGGCTCCAAGTACCAGGGCCAGACAGGGCCCACCCCTTCCCGCATTTCGCGGGAATTCCCGTAGGGGCGCAGCACCCCCGTCAACGTCACGGCGCCTTTGCTCCATTGTGCGGCTTGATATTGCCTAGTTGGCGACTGCAGGGGTGCTGCGCCCCTACGCCTTCATCACCGCCAGGGTCACTTCTTGACCGTCGATCTTAGCCGTTTCCGCAGCCGAACCGTCGGGTGGTGGGCCCTGAACGACATCCACCGCCAACGTCTCGTCCCGGATGTATTCACCGTGACCTTCGAATACGCCTGGTAGCCGCTCACCCCCGGAGTAGTAGGCAATGATCCGGTCGCTGATATCGAGTCCGGCGGCCTTCCGCAGGTTCTGGATGCGGTGCACTAGCTCGCGGGCCAGCCCCTCGTCCCGCAGTTCATCTGTCAACCGCGTATCGACGGCCACCGCGTAGCCCGCATCGTCTTCAGCGATGACGTGGCCCTCACCGACTGCCGCCAGAAGGTCAGTGGGCCGCTCGTAGGTCGTCTTGAACTCCTCCGCCAGCGCCTTCACGCGCAGCTCCTTGATGTTGGTCTCCTCCACCACCTGGTCGGCCAGCCGCTCCAGTGCTTCCTTCTGCTGAGTGGTCAAAACAAACGCTGTTGCCGATGCCAGGGGCTGGCGCACCTTCATCTGCGCCTTCTGCCGCGCCGCCCGAGATAGGCTGCACGCGCGCATCACGAGGCGTGTATCAGACATCAGGGCCTCGTCGATCGCCGCCTCATCCACCTCGGGCCACTCCGCCAGGTGCACGCTTTCCGGTGCCGAGGCGTCAACCGAACACACGAGGTTCTGATAGACCGCTTCGGCCACGAACGGCGTAAACGGGGCGAGCAGTTTTGCCACCGTCACCAGGCAGGTGTACAGCGTCTGGTAAGCGGCGATCTTGTCGCCGTCCAGCTCGCCGCGCCAGAAGCGGCGCCGGCTCTGCCGGACGTACCAGTTCGAGAGGTCGTCCACGAAGTCCTGGATGGCGCGCCCGGACGTCGTTGGATCGTAGTCATCGAGAGCGTCGGTCACCTTCCGTACAAGGACGTTGAGCTCTGAAACAACCCAGCGATCAAGGTCGCTCGGTTCTCCCTCTCCGTGTTTCGTCGGGTCGAACGAGTCGAGATTGGCGTACGTGACGAAGAACGAGTACGTGTTCCAGTAGGTCAACAAGAACCGCCGCAGGGACTCCTGGACCAGGTTCAGGGAGAAGCGGCGGGCCTCGCCGGGGCGCGTCGCCGTGTAAAAGTACCAGCGCAGGGCGTCTGCGCCGGTAGCATCGAGCACGGACCACGGATCGACCGCGTTGCCGAGCGACTTACTCATCTTGCGGCCCTTCTCGTCCAGGATGTGACCGGTGCAGATCACGTTTCGATAGGCAAGGGCCTCCGGCACGTCTTCAGTGCGATTGAGCAGTACCGCCTCGGCATGCAGCGTGTAGAACCAACCGCGGGTCTGGTCCACGGCCTCGCAGATGTAGTCCGCCGGAAACATCTTGTCGAACGTGTCCTGATTCTCGAACGGGTAGTGCCACTGGGCGTACGGCATCGCGCCCGAGTCAAACCAGACGTCCATCAGCTCCGGCGTTCGGCGCATCGTCCCGCCGCACTCGCCGCACTTCAGCTCGATGCGATCGATGTACGGCCTGTGGAAGTCCTCCAGAGCATCGACGGCTGCCGGGTCAACGGCCTTGTCACGGAGCATCTCGACGGAGCCGATGCAGTCGAACGCCTCGCACTCGCCGCACCTCCAGATCGGTAACGGCGTCCCCCAGTAGCGCTCACGAGAGAGCGCCCAGTCCACGTTGTTGCGCAGCCAGTCGCCGAAACGGCCGTTCTTGATGTGGTCCGGATACCAGTTGATCTCCTGGTTACTGTCGATCAGCCGGTCCTTCACCTCCGTCGTGCGGACGTACCACGTGGGTTTCGCATAGTAGAGGAGCGGCGTGTCGCAGCGCCAGCAGAACGGGTAAGTGTGCTTGATCGTCCCGCTCTTCAGCATGAGGCCACGCTCGGTCAGATCTGCCGTGATCGCCCCGTCGGCATCTTTCACAAACTGACCGGGCCACGGCGACCCCTCAGGCATTCGGCCCCGCAGGTCCACCGGCTGCAAGAACAACAAGCCGTTGTCCTTGCCAAGCTGGAAATCCTCGCCACCGAACGCGGGCGCGACGTGTACGATGCCGGTGCCGTCCTCCATCGACACGAAGTCGCCGGGCAAGATCGTGTACGCCGCCTCAACGTCAGCGACCTTCGAGGGCACGATCCGTCCGGCCTGTGAGCGGTCAAACGTCATCGCCTGCACGCCCCACTCCTCAGGCGCATACAGCGGCTCGTACTTCAGGCCGACGAGATCGCTGCCACGAAGGGTTCCCGTGCGTGTAGCCTCTTTCGGCGCCTCCTCGGCGCGGGCGGACGCCAAGATGAGATGCTTGCCATCGAGCTCGAATACCGCGTATTCGGCTGCTGGGTTGACCGCGAGTGCCGTGTTGCCCGGCAGCGTCCACGGAGTGGTCGTCCAAGCAACGAGGTAGACGGGAACATCCGGGTGTAGGGGCGCGTCATGAGGCGCCCCTACAAGGGCCCGCACCGATTCGTCGGTCAGCCGGAACATCGGGTACACACTGGGATCCGGCGTGTCGTCCTTGTACCCGAGCGAAACTTCAGCGTCCGAGAGCGACGTACCGCAGCGTGGGCAGTGTGGGGTAGAGCGATAGTCAAGGTAGAGCAGGTTGTTGTCCCACAGTCTCCGCACGATCCACCACACCGACTCGATGTAGTTGTTGTCGTACGTCACGTACGGGTGCTCCATGTCCACCCACATCCCGATCCGATCGGTCAGTTTCTGCCATTCCTGCACGTAGCGGAAGACGCTCTCGCGGCAACGGCGGTTAAACTCCTCGACGCCGAACTCCTCGATCTCGGGCTTACTCTTCAATCCGAGTTCGCGCTCGACCTCTAGCTCCACGGGCAGCCCGTGAGTGTCCCAGCCCCCTTTGCGGGGAACGCGGTAGCCACGCATCGTCTTGTAGCGCGGGAATAGGTCCTTGAAGGCCCTCGCCAGTACGTGGTGGACCCCAGGCCGGGCGTTCGCAGTCGGCGGGCCCTCGTAGAAGACGAATATCTTGTCCTCGGGCCGCTGCTCGACGCTCTTCTCGAACGTACGGTTGGCCTTCCAGAAATCGAGGACCTCTTCCTCCAGCTTCGGGAAGTTCTGCCTGCTATCTACGGGTTTGAACATCGCTTACTCCTTGCGGCACGGCACGCAACAAAAAAACCCGTCCACTCGGGACGGGCCAATCGGCTCGCGGTACCACCCATGTTCCCCGACGTGTCGGGGCACTCGTTCCAGCGCACGGTCCATCCGGGATCATCAAGAGCCCATCGAAGGATGCGCCTGCCTCGATAACGGGGGCTTCCGGCCGAGCCTACTCCCCTGCGGTTTCGGTCGGCGGCTCGGGAGGGATATTCGGGCGTTCGTTCCGCATCCGGCTTTCACCTTCCCGGATTCGCTAACCGGCCGTCAGCGCCTTACTCGTCTCCGTCTTCGCCTGCTATTTGGTTGTAAGCAGTGTACCGACGCGGCCAAAACCCCGTCAAATCTACGCGCTGGCTGCCCGTCGCAGGTCCGGCGCTTCCGCCCTGACGAGGTTGAAGCACTCCGAGCAGTACACCGGCCGGTCACCCTTCGGTGAAAACGGTACCTCGGTGACCTGGGAGCAGCGCTCGCAGGTCACCGGGTGCATCTGCCGCGGCGTTCGGCCGCCAAAACTGGCGGACCCGCCGTAGAGCACGTAGCCCTCGCCGGGAGATCCGCCCTGGCGGCGTGAGTCCCGGCAGGCAGCACAGTGCCCTGGCACGTTCAGGAGTCCACGAGAGGAGTAGAAGGTCTGCTCTCCGGTGGTGAATACGAATGACCCGCCGCACGAGCGGCACGTCAAGGTGCGGTCCAAGCTAGGCACGGGCGATCTCCTATTGGGGCTGGGGCAATAAACTTAAGCGGGGGCGTAAGTTGGCGTGATTATAGGGACGCGCCAAGCACAGAATCAATACCGAATTATAGGTATCGGAATCGAGCTTCTGGTCCAAAGTGGGTTCGTTGAGCGCTAATCGGTAGATAGCGTAGCGTCGCTCGGAGCGTCAAACCCGGCCGTTTTGTGACTGCTGTCGCAGAACGGCTTCCGACTGGAGTGGCCGCAGCGGCACAGGGGGTAGGATTCGCCCGCAGGCACGTCGTACTCAACGCCGTTCGCGTCGACCAGCTTGACCGGGCCGTACACTCTGTAGGGCCCGTTGTTCCGCACAAGTATCCTCTGATCGTCATCTGCCATTTCGTGATTCCCTCCGGTCGTCGCGAATCATATCATCCGCACTCGTAGACGAGCCTCCCGCCGACCCACGTAGCCGCAATGTCGAGGTCGCGACTCAGGGCCACGATGTCCGCATCGTAACCCGGAGCGATCGCTCCCTTCCGATCCAAACCCAGTGCCCGTGCCGGCGTCGACGAGGCCATTCGCACAGCACCCGCGAGATCATCAACGTCCCACGACACCACGTTGTGCACCACAGCATCCATCGTCGCGGCGCTCCCTGCTATCGTCCCGTCCGGCAGCCGGATGGAGCCGCCTTCCAACCGCGCTTCGTGCCCACCGATACGGAACGAGCCCGCTCCCAGGCCCGCCGGGCTGACAGCGTCCGTCACCAGGCACACTCGTTCCGGACCGAACACCCGCACGAGCAGCGACGCAGTCGCAGGATGAAGGTGCACACCATCGGCGATGACCTCGACGGTAACGCCGTCAAAGCCGAGCGCGGCGACCAGAGGTCCCGGCTCGCGGTGGTGTAGAGGCCGCATCGCGTTGAAGGCGTGCGTGACGTGACTCGCGCCGAGTTCGAATGCCTCCCGCGCCTGTTCATAAGTCGCATCCGTGTGCCCGACCGAAACCCGCACGCCGGACTGCACGAGCGTCTCGATGACGTGTACTGCCCCTTCAAGCTCCGGCGCCACCGTCATCACCCGTAGTGCTCCGCCCGCCGCGTCCATCAATCGGCGCAGCGTCTCGTCGTTCGGCGCCCGCAGCCATGCCGGCGGCAGCGCACCCGGGCGCTCCGGGGACACGAACGGCCCCTCCAGGTTCACGCCCAGCACCGTCGCTCCACCCCCAACCGGCCCGGTAACGCTTGCCGCTACACCCACCGCCCGCAAACCCGCCTCGAGGGAGTCGGCACACACGGTCGCGAGGAACGACGTCACGCCACGAGACACCGCCCAGCGCGCATACGACTCAATCTCGGTGGCATCCCTGGTGATCAGCGAGAACCCGCCGCCGCCGTGCACGTGGACATCGATGAACCCCGGCACCAGCGTGAAACCGGACGCGTCCCACGTCGCCGCACCATCGGGCGCATCCAGGCCCGGCGCCAACGCCTCGATCCTGTCGCCCGTGATCAGCACATCGGCCGTCTTCGTCCCACCATCAGGAAGGACAACCAAACCTCCGCGCAAGAGCGTTCGCTGCGTCATGCGGCTTAT
>JBDSHD010000253.1:0-3904 GCA_039918655.1 Dehalococcoidia bacterium
AGGTTGTGGCGCCGGAGATGATAGCTCCCATCACGGCGCACCCGGCGTTTTACAAGGCTGCCGACTACCCGGGTGTCGCCGTCGTGCACACCGGTCTCCGCGATGACTTCCGCGCGGATCCCGCGGAGATCGAACGGGCGATTACGCCAAATACTGTCCTCATCGTCGGTTCCGCGCCCAACTATCCGTTTGGCACGATCGACCCGATCGACGAGATCGCGGCTATCGCTCAAGCGCACGATATCCCGTGTCACGTCGACTCGTGCCTCGGCGGCTATCTGCTGCCGTTCCTTGAGCGTCTCGGGGAGGATGTTCGCCCGTGGGACTTCCGCGTTCCGGGAGTCTCGTCCATCTCGGCCGACAATCACAAGTACGGCTTCGCCGCGCGAGGCGCGTCCACGGTGATGTACAGGGACGCAGAGTACAGGAGGCACCAGTTCTTCGCCTACGCGGATTGGCCCGGGGGTCTCTACGGATCCCCGACGATGACCGGCAGCCGTCCCGGAGCGGCGATCGCGGCAGCGTGGGCGGTGATGAACTACCTTGGCGAGGACGGGTATAAGCGCCTGGCGCGGATTACCTGGGACACGACACAGGCACTGAGGAAGGGCATCGACGGCATCGATGGTCTGAAGGTCGTGGGCGATCCCGACATGAGTGTGTTCGCATTCACCGGCGATGGAATCGACATCAACGCAGTCGGTGACGCGATGGACATGGCCGGTTGGCATCCCGATCGACAGCACCTGCCTGCCAGCTTGCACGTCATGGTGACACCGGCCCACGAGAACGTGGTGGAGCCGTTCCTGGAAGCGCTGCGGGACTCGGTGAACAAGGTGAGAAGCGGAGAAGTCACTGCCAGCGAGCGAGCGGCAATGTACGGCGCGCTCGACCATATGCCTGACCGAGGGCCCGTCCGCGACTTCATCGTGGGGGCCCTGGAGCGGATCACGGCTCATGAGGGAATGGCGAATCCCTGATGAATGTGGCAACCATCTGGTCGCGGGCGCTGGACATCGTATTCCCGCCTCGCTGCGTTGGTTGCCGGGAATTCGGGGCCTTCATTTGTGATACATGCATGACGGAGGCTCCTCGTGCCGACGGGGCACGATGCGAACGCTGTTGGACACCCGGTCATGCTGATTTTTGTCTGACGTGCTACCTACACCCGCCAGCGTTCCGCGCCACCCGCTCGGTGTTCACGTATACGGGAACGGCGCGGGCCGCAGTCCTGGCACTCAAGTTCGGTGGGGTTTCGGCTCTTGCGCCAACCATGGCGGCGCCGATGAACGAAGTTCTCAGTCGGTGGTCTCCGCTCGTCGATGCTGTCGTTCCGGTTCCGCTTGGCGGACTCAGGGGGCGGACCCGTGGCTACAGCCAGGCCGCTCTGCTGGCCAAAGAGGTCGCCCGGCACTCGGGACTGCCTTTCGAACCATCTTGCTTGAAGCGCCGCAAGAACACTCCCGCTCAAACCCAGCAACCCGACGCCTTCGCCCGCCGAAAAAATGTCAAAGACGCATTCGAGATTGGCCGCAAACAGCCTTCGGGACGGGTGCTCCTGATCGACGACGTGACGACAACCGGCGCTACCTTGGATGCCAGCGCGCGCGCACTCCTCGATGGCGGGGCTAAGGATGTGTATTGCCTCACTTTCGCGCGCGGGAGCTGACGCCGCAGTGCTCCGCGAGGGTATTGCACGTGGCTATCTGTTGGCTTAATATCCCTTTAGCACTCTAAGCCTGCGAGTGCTAAAGGCTCTAGAAAACATCCCTGCGGGGAAGCCCCCGGAGCCAAAACCAGTAAGCGTTCACAAGGAGGAATACCACGTTGGCAACAAAGACGAAGGCCAAGCCCAAAGCCGCCGCCAAGAAGGCCGCACCTAAGGCCGCCCCGAAGAAGGCAGCACCCAAGGCCGCAGCACCGAAAGCTAAGAGCATGAAGGTCGTTCCCCTGGGTGACCGAATCGTCGTCAAGCAGAGCCGGCAGGAAGAAGTCCGCGCCAGCGGCCTCGTGATCCCGGACACCGCCAAAGAGAAGCCACAGCTTGGCGAGGTCATCGCCGTCGGACCTGGTCGCGTAGACGACAACGGTAAGCGCGTGAAGGTGGACGTCGGCATCGGCGACCTCGTTCTCTACGCAAAGTACAGCGGTCAGGATGTCCCGCGCGGGGTGTTCAGCGACGAGGAGGATTACATGATCCTCAAAGAGTCCGACATCCTGGCGAGACTGGCATAATCCAAACCCTGTCCGCCCACTAAACACAACGAGACCGCTTTACTCCAGAAGGAGATAACTATGCCTGCGAAGCAACTGCTATTTGATGAAGAGGCTCGGCGAAGCCTGAAGGCCGGTGTCGACGCCCTTGCTGATGCCGTCCGCGTAACTCTTGGCCCGCGGGGCCGCAACGTCATCCTTGAGAGGAAGTTCGGTCCGCCGGCCATCGTTGATGACGGCGTCTCGGTCGCCAAAGAGATCGAGCTGAGGGACCCGTTCCAGAATCTTGGCGCTCAACTGGCTCGAGAAGTAGCCAGCAAGACCAACGACGTAGCCGGAGACGGCACGACGACAGCGACGGTTCTTGCCCAGGCTATTGTCCGCGAAGGCATGCGGATGGTTGCGGCGGGTGCTAACCCAATGGCCCTCAAGAAGGGGATCGAGACCGCCGTTGAAGCGGTCAGAAATGAGATCCGGAACATCGCCACGCCCGTTGCGGGTAAGGAACAGATCTCGCAAGTTGCCACCATTTCCGGCCACGACCAGGAGATCGGTGACATCATCGCCGATGTCATGGAGAAGGTCGGCAAGGACGGCGTCATCACGGTGGAAGAGGGCAAAGGGATCCGCATGGAGACCGAGTTCGTCGAGGGCATGCAGCTCGACCGCGGGTTCGTGTCTCCGTACTTTGTCTCGAACCCGGACCGCATGGAGTCCGTTCTTGACGACCCGTACATCCTGATCACGGACAAGAAGCTCTCTTCCGTTCAGGACCTCCTGCCCGTTCTGGAACGGACGCTGCAGGTCACGAAGAACGTCGTGATTATCGCCGATGATGTCGATGGCGAGGCGCTGGCGACCCTGGTGGTCAACAAGCTTCGTGGCAACATCAACGCGCTCGCGATCAAGGCCCCCTCATTCGGCGACCGGCGCAAGGCCGTCCTTGAGGACATCGCGATCCTGACCGGCGGAACTTTCATCACCGAGGATATGGGGCAGAAGCTAGAAAACGCCCAGGTTACGGACCTCGGCCGGGCTCGCCGTGTCGTCAGCACGAAGGAAGACACGGTCATCATCGAAGGTCACGGCACGGACGAGGACATCCAGGCCCGGATCAAGCAGATCAAGGCACAGTCCGAGGACGCGTCATCTGAATTCGATCGCGAGAAGCTCCAGGAGCGGCTTGCCAAACTCGCCGGCGGTGTGGCCGTGATCAAGGTCGGTGCTGCCACGGAAGTCGAACTGAAGGAGCGGAAGCTTCGTGTGGAGGACGCGCTGTCCGCGACCCGGGCGGCCGTCGAGGAGGGAATTGTCCCCGGTGGCGGCGTTGCCCTGATCCGCGCGCAAGCAGCCCTCGACAAGCTCGGCAAGATGACCGATGACGAGCAGATGGGCGTCCAGATCATTCGGAAGTCTCTCGAAGCGCCGCTGTTCATGATCGCTGACAACGCGGGGCAGGAAGGCGCCGTGATCGTCGACGCTGTCAAAATGAACAAGAGCAAGAACTATGGTTACGATGCTGGTGAGGGCGTCTTCGGTGACATGCTCAAGAAGGGCATCATCGACCCCGCCAAGGTCACCCGAACGGCGTTGGAGAACGCCGCCTCGATCGCGGCCCTGGTGCTCACAACCGAGTCGTTGGTAACGGAGATCCCGGAGGCCCCCTCGGCCGCCGGAGGGCCGCCGCCAC
>JBDSHD010000254.1:0-14722 GCA_039918655.1 Dehalococcoidia bacterium
AGCTGCACCGCCTGGTACTCGCAGATAGGCTTGCCGCCCTGCACGCGGTCCCGGGTGTAGGAGAGCGCTTCTTCGAAAGCGGCGCGGGCGAGGCCTGTGAAGGTTGTTCCCATGCCGCCGTTGGCGCCGGCGAGGATGAAGTCGCCCATCATGGAGTAACCGGGCTGCGGCACGAGCATGTAACTCGCGGGGACGCGGACATCGTCGAAGAAGATTTCGCCCTGGTTGAGGGCACGTTGGCCAAGCTTGTCGAGGGGCTTGCCCTTGGTTATGCCGGGGAGATCGAGCGGGACGAAGGCGATGGCGCTGCCAGCCATGCCCTGGCTGCGATCGACACCCATGTGGACCATGGCGTGCGTGGCGATGGTGCCGTTGGAGACCCAGGAGGATTTTTGGCCACGGAGGACCCAATCGTCGCCCTGTTGTTCGGCGAAGAGGTCAAAGGCGACTCCGTCCGGAGATTTCATTCCATTGCCCATGAAGACGGCGTCGGAGCCGTGCTGCGGCTCGGTGACGCCCCAGCAGCCGACGAAGCGGCCCTGGGTGTCGTCGATGTAAGGGCGTACGTAGTTCTCAATCAATTCTTGGTTGCCGGCGCGCGCGGCAAAGGCGAAGGGCATGGATCCGGCGCCCATGGAGATGGATAGGTCGGCGGCGCCCCAGCCGAGTTCCTCGCCGATGATGTGCTGGGAAAGAGGTGAGAGCTCCACGCCGCCGAAAGCTTCTGGCATGCCGCGGAGGTGATACCCGAGCTCGCGGTATTTGCGGAAAACTTCCCAGAGTACTGAACCGCCGTCGATGACCTGCTCAGGTGTGAGCGGGTCGAGTTCCATCGCGGCGGGTCTGAAGACCTCCGCAGCAAAACGATGGATCTGCTCCTTGAGCGAGGATTCCTCCTCTGTAAGTCCCTTGTTCAGTTCTACGTAGGTGGTCACGATCACCTCCTGGCTAAGGTTGTCCATGCTAATTCTGCGCCTGAGCCGGGGCGGGCTCTATCGGGCATATGCGTTGACTTCATGTGCGGGATTCCCCCACTAAAGTCGGGCCAATTGCAGTTTTGTTACCTGACTGACAGGCTGCCTCACGCATCGAAAGATAGGTACGCAGACG
This sequence comes from Dehalococcoidia bacterium, assembly GCA_039918655.1. Classification (GTDB taxonomy): domain Bacteria; phylum Chloroflexota; class Dehalococcoidia; order SM23-28-2; family RBG-16-64-32; genus DATKKM01. The sequence goes on from JBDSHD010000254.1 coordinate 1,111, forward strand.
GCCTTTCAAGGAGTGAGCCATGGTAGAGCAACACACCACCCGTACTCCCGCAGATGTGACAGCCCGCTACGCCGACCGGTGGCGCTGGGACGAAACGTTTTCAGCAACGCACTGCGTCGACTGTTACCCGGGGAATTGCCCGTACAAGGTGTACGTGAGAGACGGGAAGGTGATCGCCGAGGAGCAGACGGCGACGTTCAACGTGATAGACCCCAACGTGCCGGACCTCAACCCGATGGGGTGCCAGAAGGGCGCGGCGTGGAGCCAGATGCTCTATTCGCCGGAGCGGGTGCTACATCCGCTGAAGCGGGCTGGTGAGCGCGGCGATGCGAATTGGGAGCAGGTGTCCTGGGACCAGGCGCTGACGGAGATTGCGGACCACATGCTGGACGCGATCGAGGAAATTGGTCCGGAGGCGATCATCAAGGAAGGTACTCCCGGAGAAGGCGGACTTCTCACGACATTCCCGTTCGGGCGGCTGGTGGAGATGATCGGCGGTCTCAGCCTGGACGTAAACGCCGTCATCAATGACTTTTCGACAGGAATCTACCTGACCTACGGCAAGTTCGACCCGGCCAGCAGTATCGATGATATGTTCCACTCCGAGTTCATCATGTACACCCACATGAACCCGGTGTACACCCAGATCTCTGCGTACCACTACACGGCCGAAGCTCGCTACAACGGAGCTGAGGTCATCCTGGTTGCGCCGGACTGCAGTCCGTCTCACACACACGCCGATTACTATGTGCCGATCAAGCCGGGGACGGACGCCGCGCTGGGCCTGGCTATGTCGCAAGTACTCATTGAGGAGGGGCTGTACGAGGCGCCCTTCGTTAAGGAACAGACCGACCTGCCGCTTCTTATCCGATTGGACACCCGCAGGTTCCTCCGGGAGAGCGACATGAAGGACGGCGGCAGGGTTGACCAGTTCTACGTTTGGGACGCCGAGCAACGCCAGATCACTCCGGCGCCGCTGGCGACCCTCGACTACGGTGCGGTCGATCCCGCGCTCGAAGGCGCGTACTCGGCCGAACTGAAGGACGGGCGGCGTGTGGAAGTGGTTCCGTCGTTCGAGCTGTTGAAGGAGCGGCTGGCAGACTACACACCCGAAAAGGCGTACGAGATGTGCGATGTGCACCCGGATACGATTCGCACGCTGGCGCGCAAGATAGCGGGCAAGCGCGGCGTGATCTTCAGCGGCGGCACATCGTTTAAGTACTACCACTCTGACCTGATGGTGCGGGCGTACTTGCTGGTCCTCGGACTCACGGGCAACTGGGGCCGGAAGGGCACGGGGCCGGGAGAGTGGTCGGTGTCCGGTTTCGACGGACCATTCATCTTTGGAGGAAAGCAGAAGGCGGGGCTGGAGGAGACGCGGCGGATCCTGGACATGCGTGAGCAGGTGATCCAGATGTTCAAGGACCAGGATCCGACACGCACGGAGGAGATGGCGCACATCGAGATGTTGCGGGCCATGGCGCCGAACATGCAAATGGTCCCGCCCGCGTTCTTCTGGTACTACCATTGTGGTTTTGCGGACAACTGGAACCGCCGCGAGTGGAACGACCCCACGATGCAGCGGGAGTTTGACGAGTACTTCAACGAGTCGCTCGATAATGGCTGGTGGCCAAACGCCCGGCCTGGTCCGGACCAACCGCCTCGCGTCTACTTCGAGGTCGGGGGAAACGCGATGCGCCGAACGCGCGGCGGACAGAACCAGCTGTTGAACAGCCTGTGGCCGAAGTTGAAGTGCGCAGTTACCGTCGACTGGCGGATGAACACGACCGGCCTGCTCTCCGATTACTTCCTGCCGGTCGCGCACCACTACGAGAAGATCGCTTTCATGTTCCCGACCCCGCAATTGATGAGTCTCACGTTCTCGGACAAGGCTGTTGAGCCACCGCCCGACGTCAAGGGAGAGGTCGAGATCGGCCTCCTGCTCGCGGAGAAGCTCCAGGAGCGGGCAACGGCGCGAGGGATGACGGAGTACACAGACGGTCGAGGTACGACGCGACGCATGGATGATCTCATCGACCGGTACACGGTCAACGGAGCCTTTCGCGACAGTGAGACGATTGCGCGCGAGTGGGTGAGTGATAGCGCCGCATCCGGCAACTTCGAGGCGGACTTCGACTTCGACAAGCTGCGCGAGAAGGGCTACCAGCGCTTCAAGAACTGGGGCATTGGCCCAATGGGCCATAGTCAGGCTGCCGAGATCAAGGAAGACGACACCCATACTGCCTTCCAGTGGCACGTCGAAAACAAGGTCCCGTATCCGACGCTGACCCGGCGGGCCCAGTTCTACATCGACCATGAATGGTTCCTCGAGGCCGGCGAAGAGCTGCCGTGCCACAAGGACAACCCGCCGCAAGGGGGCGACTACCCGTTTGTGATGACGAGCGGCCATAACCGCTGGAGCGTGCACTCGATGAACATCGTGAGCAAGGTCTTGCTCCAGACGCACCGAGGCAAGCCGAATATCGTGATGAACCCGGACGACGCTGCGAGGCTGGGCATCGAGGATGATGAGGACGTCGAGATCACAAACGATATGGGCGTGTTCATCTCGCCTGTGAAGCTGTCACCCAGTGTGCGGCCGGGGCAGGTCGTGTCGTACAACGGCTGGGAGCCGTACCAGTACCCGACCTGGAAGGGCGCGTCGGACGTCGAGACGGGGATGGTGAAGTGGCTGCACTTCGCGGGCGGCGAAGGGCACCTGCGCTACTGGGCTATGCAGTGGCAACCGGTGCCGTTTGACCGCGGGGTCCGGGTCAACGTGTCGAAGATAGACTGAGATCGGGAGTTGCGGAAGGCGACGCTCATTTGGATAGGCCCAGCGGATTAGGGGGTTGGTCCGATTCTGAGCTAGTGGATCTTGGACGAAGCCTCATAGGTGCGACGACACAAAGACGCTCGCGCGTCAGGTCAAGAGGCGTTACTCCGCGTGGCGTTACTCCGCGTGATCGCGACCTGGTAACTGGTAGTGGCGACTAGCTGCTGCCGCCGTATTTCCCGGGGTCTGCATCGAACGTGCTCTTGCATTCGGTCGAGCAGAAGTGGAACGTCTTGTTGTCGCGGTTGATGGTTGCCGCGGCGGTGCTGGACTGTACGTCCTTGCCGCAAACGGGATCTTTCCCGCCGATCAGTGCTTGCAGTCCCTCGACGTTGATGCTGGATGTAAACATGGTTCCTCCTTACCTTCTCCCCTGAAGCTAAGGCACACCAGGAGGAGAAACAGTCAGGTACCCGTCTATGACGCGGTAGGGTTGCGCCCGACCGTGCCTGGGTCACATAGTGGGCAACCGTGAAACCGGCGGCGTCGACTATCTGGGCGCGGAGTCGATTATGCGGCGGGCGGCAGCGAGCGAGAGGACCTCGTTGGTCCCGTCTTCGATCATGGACGCTCGCGCGTCTCTGAACAGTTTCTCGACCAGCATCCCCTTGGCGAGCCCCATCCCACCGTGCAGTTGCAGGGCGTCACTGGAAACCGTGAAAGCCGCCTGGGTGCAGAACACCTTGGACGCAACGGAATACTGGAGTGCCGGCGGAATAGTCTCAGAGTTGTAGGCCATCGCCGCGCGAGACAGCTGCCGGGCTGCTTCCACGCGCACGAACATATCCATCAGCTTCAGTTGAACCGCCTGATGCTCACAGATGGGTTTGCCACCCTGCACCCGGTCCCGAGTGTAGTTGAGTGCCTCTTCATAGGCCGCCCGCGCGACTCCGGTGAAGATTGCCCCCATGCCGGCGTTCGCGCCGGCAAGCACGGACTCGATGATGAATGGGTAGGCTTCCGTCGGGATTAGCATGTAATGCTTTGGGATGCGGACGTTGTCGAAGAAGATCTCACCCTGGTTAAGAGCTCGCTGTCCGAGCTTGTCCAGCGGCTTGCCGCGCGTCACCCCCTCCCGGTCGAGGGGGATGATGGCGACGGCGCTGCCAACCGCGCCGCGGGAACGGTCAACGCCCAGGAACGTCAGCGCGTGTGTGGCGATGGTGCCATTAGAGACCCACGCGGACTTCTGGCCGTTGATCACCCATTCATCGCCTTCGTCCCTGGCGAAAAGGTCAAAGGCCGTTTCGGGGCGCCGAGACTGCTCGTCGCTGATCAGCAGGCTATCGGAGCCATGCTGCGGTTCGGTGATCGCCCAGCAGCCGATGTAGCGCCCCGTATTGTCATTTGCGAATGGCGCCACGATTTCGTCGATCAACGCCGGGTTCCCACCCATCGCGGCGAAGTTGAAGGGGAATGGCGCCACGCCCAGGGCAATAGCGAAATCAGCGCTCGCCCAACCCAGCTCTTCCGCATGGATATGCCGCGCCAGGGGTGACAGTTTCACCCCGCCCAGAGCTTCCGGCAGGCCTGAGGTGTGGTAACCGAGTTGGTAAGCTTTGCCGAAGACATCCCACAACGGAGACCCTTTAGCTATCACCTGTTCCGGCGACAAGGGATCCAGTTCTGCCGCTGCCGGGCGCAGTACTTCCACTCCGAAACGGTGGACCTGCTCCTTGATACTCGTTTCGTCGAAGGTGAGTTCCTTGTTCAGGTCGAGGTAGGTTGTCATGGCGTGCCTCCCGATAGCTAGTCTCTCAAGTGTCTTGGGATCGCTGTTCTGGCTCTATCCGGTAGTGCCAATATGGTATGTGGGGCGCCACACTACAGGCCGCAGACCCGGCGCAACGAATTCGGGACGCGGGAGGCCGCGTTGGTGCCGGGGGTAGACAGGACGATGGCGTTGTGTGTGTGCCAGAAGAGCACCGGCCCAGATAGAGCACTGCTATCAGCCTTGTCGAGCAGCGCTGCCATTGCTTTTGCGGTATATACGGGGTCCAGCACTAGACCTTCCGTATCGGCCAGCCGATCGCGCGCCCTTTCTCCGTGCTCGCTTGCCCGCCCAAATCCGGGGCCAAGCCATTCTCGAGTGACACCCAGTCCATCGAGTCGCACTCTTGCGAGATCTCGGTCCCCAGTCGTTCGGGCAAGGAGCCGGGCGGTTGAGCGTGCGAGCCGAGAGACGGCCATTTGCCACGCAGTAGGGGCGCGGGTGATCGAAACGGCGAGGACTTTAGAGTCCAGACCAGCAAGGCGAAGCCCGACGAGGAGGCCGGCGACCGTGCCGCCTGTCCCGAGCGGCAGGATGATGGTGCCAGGTTCCGGGATTAGTCCGGCCTTCACCTGTCCGGCCAGTTCGAACGCGGCGTTCACGTATCCGAGGCTGGCTAACGGGCTCGACGCTCCCGGACCCAGCAGGTACGGAAAGCGACGATCCCGCCGCCAGCAATGCGCGATGATATAGGGAGCCACGATCGTTGCTTTCAGGTATGCCCGGGCGTAGTGGATTTGAGCGCCGGAGTCAGCCATCAAGAGGAGGTTTTGACGCGCTTCGGAGGTTGGTTCCTCGTAGGTGAGGATGAGGACGGTATCGATCCCGGCTTCCCGGCAGTAAAGGGCAGTGGCAACGCCGTGATTGGTGCCGATACCCCCAGTTGTAACGACGGTCGTCGCGTGGCGTTCCATGGCATCAGCGATGACGAATTCCAGCTTGCGGGTCTTGTTGCCGCCATACATAGTCCCGTACAGTCCATCGTTTTTTAGCCAGACGTCGGTGCGAAGATCGCGCGAGAGATTCGCCAGCGGCGATACAGGGCTTGCCCCGGTCGACAGGGCTATGCGCGGCACACGCGTGGTGAGCTGCGGAAAGCGCTCGTACAGCGGGAACGTCTCGCCGGTGGTCCTGGGCGTGACCTCTACTCCCATCCGAGCGCCTGTCTGGCCGCAGGCGTCATGCGCGAGGGATCCCAGGCAGGCTCACGGACCAGCGACACTTCGACTTCATCGATGCCCGTAGCGCGGACACGCTCGATTACATCAGCGACAACCTGGCCCGCGGCGGGGCAGTCCGGTGAAGTCAATGTCAGTTCTATCGAGGTGGAGTTGTCGTTCACAGAGATGGTGTGAACGAGTCCTAGGTCGACTATATTTGTGGGGATCTCCGGATCGCGAAGCTCACGAAGCGCGGCCAGGATTTGCTGTTGAGGAGGCGTGGTAGCGGTGCCGACTTGCAGGGCTTTCAGGGCACCCACCAGCGCATCGATTTCTATGCCGTGTATCGAACAGGCGTGGGCGAGTGTGACGTGTGGAGTAACTCTGGCCCGCATTTCCGGATCGGCGAGAGGCTTGAAGCCGTATCCGATGAGCAGTTCCAGTGAGCCGGGAACCTCCCTCAGGACGTCCGCAACAACGCTGGTGGGTGTGAGTTGGTATGTCGCGGACGAGGCCGATGGTTTCGTTGCGGGCTCCTTGCGTGCCACGGTCCGATGACGAGCCGGCCGGAGCGTGCGAGCGATGTTGTAGGCGAAAACGATGAGGGCGATCAGGCCGAGAACGCCCGCAGTCGCGATGTGATCGAATCGCAGCGTTGCTGAACCCCAGGGGAAGAGGGCGGGCCCAACTCTCATCACAACCGCGGCGTTCGTTGCCAGCCAGACGACCAGGACTAGCCGCTGACTGTACAGCCGTTTCCCTGCGAACGTCGGAAGGGCCCGCGAACCGACGCCGAAGATCATCTGCATGACAAACCCAAGTGCCAGTGCATGCCGCGCCGCGCCGTCCTGCAGGAAATCCGGATGAAAGTCACCGAAGACGCCCTTCGCTGCGAACCACGCTTCGATGCCGACCGAGACGAGGAGCCAAACGTAGGCTGTCCTGATCAATAACTCATGTCGAGCTGGGATGTCGCTTGCCTCATCGCGGACGGAGCGCCGGTGAAGGTTCAGGGAGAAGACGAATGCAGCGATGGCGACGGCCATCGCGGAAACTGTGGCGAATTGAAGCCATTCCGGGCGCGCCCATGACGAGTAGGCGTCGATCCATCCGGAACCGACGCGGACAAGGAGACCTGCGTTGAACAGCAGGAGGGCAGGTGTCAGGTAGGCTACGGCAGGCGGGCGGAGGCTCACAAAGTGTGGCAGGATCCGCACGGAGACCCCGAGGATGAACAGGGTGACGAACCCGAGAAGGTACATCTCCAGCAGCGGAGCGTTTCGCGAGACGGGAATAACCCGGGCTCCATCGAGGGTCAGGTCACTGAGGAGAACGAGGTTGGCGAGGGACGCCACAACAAACCAGGACACGGCGGCCATTAGGTAGAGGTCGTAGTTCTTGCGCTGTGTTCCGCGGAGAGTCATCCAGGCGACTGACGCAAACGCGAGCGCTCCGCAGAGCTCCAGCACGCCAGAGATAATCAGGAAGGCACCGACGGCGTCGACCTCCGCCCAGGGCTGGGCGGAGGTCCGGAGAAGTGCGCCTCCCGCCAGTAGTGCGATGGACGGCAGCCCTAATCGGGGGAGCGCGAGGGCTGTATTCTTGAAGCGGGGCAGCACATGGTAGGCGATGCCGACGATGAATAGTGCGACAAACCCCACCATTTGCAGGTGACCGTGGGCCTGGACAATCGATGTCCATCTGAACCCCAGTCCGACGTCCCGGCCACCTCCGAGCGCCGCAAGGATTCCTAACGGGAACCCACCGAGAATCGCAATCGTGAGCGACACAATGATGGCGACAAGGTAAAGCTGGGTTATCTGCCTCGGCTGCTGTTCCATGAGCGGAACCGTGACGCTGTGGGCGCGGCGAGAGGCATACTCGTTCAGTTCACGGAGGAGCAGCGCCGGATCAACCTGGTGCACCCGCGCGAAGAACGCAATCTCTTCGATTGGGCCATCAGCCCCGCCGCATCCATGCAGTCCGTGCCTGTCAAAGACAACGTGGATTCCCGGGTAGCGCTGGACGGCTTCCCGGACTGTGGTGTGTGGCCCTAAGGGTGCCGGCTCACCTGCGCGCGCCATCTCCCCCCATTTCTTATGGGGACGCGCCGCCGCTGACCGGAGGGATTAGACACAATTCATCACCGCCGTGGAGCACTGTTGAGTCGCCTGCGTACTCGGCGTTGACGGCGAACAGAAGCCGCCCGTCCATACTGCCCAGGCGCGGGAAGCGAAGGCAGATACGGAGGAACGCTTCGCGAACTGTCAGCGTTCCTCCGTACTCGAGGGAGTACATACGTACACCAGCCCGCTCCGCCGCGCTGGCGAAGAGCCTCACGGTAACGGCGGCGGCCCGATTGACCGCAACCGCCGGGGTAGCGGTTGCGGTTGAGCCTGCTACCAAGTTATCTCCGCAGGATCGCGGGCGAATGGGCCGAGCGCGGTCTTCCATTCGTAGATGATCAGGGCATCCATGACTTCGGAGCCTTCACCACGCCGTTTCTTGGCCATTTCCTCCTTGAGGCTGGACAGGGCGTCGTGGACTCGCGGGCCGAAGAGGGACTCCAGATACTCGGGTGGAATGCGGTCGCCGGACTCGTTGATGCTGCCGTCAGCGTTGAGGGGCGCGGGGGCCAGTGGCGGCACATAAAAGACGTTCGGTTTGGTGCCGAACTCCTCGTGCAGGGGGAGCGCGACCTTCCATTCGTTCACGAAACGGTGCACGAGACTCGTCTCGTCGTCCATGAAACCGATGAAGACGGCACGGCCGGGGCACTGGCGCACGCAGGCAGGAGCAACGCTCTTTTCGATGCGTGGGAAGCAACCGATGCACTGCTGGCTGACGCCGCGAACCTCGTTGAAGTAGATCTTCTTGTAGGGGCAGGCGGCGGAGCACTTCTGGTTGCCCTGGCAGGTGTCCTCGTTACGGAGGACGAGGCCGAACTCCTCGTCCTTAAAGAGAGCCCCTTCTGGGCAGGCCTCGATGCAGGGCGCGTCCGTGCAGTGGTTGCAGAGGCGGGGGAGATAGAAGAAGTATGCGTTCGGCCAGGTGCCACCGCCTTCGTCCTCATCCCAGTTGGGTCCCCAGTCCTTACTGCCGGCGATCTTCTGGAGGTGGACATCGCGTCCCTTGCCTCCGTGAAGCACCTCGTCGTAATTATAATCCCAGCCGCCGCCGAACTCGTCGTTCGTGGGCACCTTGCCGAGCTGGAGCTTCCCATCCTTGTCACGGCCGCCGCCCATGGTCTCCCAGTCCTTGGGAGTGCCCTTGCCGGGCTGGGTGTTCACGGTCATCCACCACTGGTATTCGGTTCCCGCTTCGCCCTCGTTCCAGAGGACTTTGCAGGCTACAGAGCACGTCTGGCAGCCGATGCACTTGTTGAGATCGAAGACCCAGGCGAGTTGCTTTCCTGATGCAGTCTTTCCGTTTGTTGCCATGTTCCTCTCCTAGCTCGCCGCGCCCGGCGCTGTGATTTTTTCGACGTCGACTCCTACTGCTCTGTCGACCGGGACTGGCTGCCAGTGCCATGGTCTGTATGTTAGGTGGCCGTATCCGCCGGCCAAGTGGAGCCACTTCACCATGCCGGGCTCAATGTCGCCCTGTGCGAACCAGCGCTTGTGCTGGTAAGGCTCGAACCCGTTGTAGATGATGACCTGCTTCGGGCGGATGGAGGGCGAGATCTTAACTGCGATCTCCATGGAGCCAACGCCGTTGTGCACCCGGACGTGCTCGGCGTTCTCGATGCCCTTCTCCGCGGCGTCGGCGACGTTCATGAACATGAAGGGCTCGCCGCGGTGGGTGTTCTGGATGATGTTGTTGGTCATGTTCATGGAGTGGATGGACCAACGCGGGTGCCCGCTCGTCATCCGGAACTCCAGGTCGCCGCCGTGGTTAGGGTTCTCCTTGTGTACCGGGAGCTCCTCGCCGCCCTCCAGGAACCAGTCGTGGTCGATGTAATACTGGGCCCTGCGAGTGAGGGTGGGGTATGGCATCTTGTCCTCAACATGCCAGCGGAAGGGGTTGTGAGTCTGGTCCGGCTCGATGGTTGAGGCCTGGGCGATGCCGAAACCGGCGACACCCCAGGCGGTGGTGCGCATTGTCCCCTTCTCCCGCATCGTGGCGAGCGAGGCGTCTTCCGGGAGGATGCCGTAAGCGGCCATGTCCTTAAGAGCCTCGTCGAACTCGACCTCGTCGTTTTCGTAGAAGCCGTTGAGGGTCATGCGGTTGTACGCGCCCTCGAGCGACATGGACATCCCTTCGCGGTTCTTGACCTCCTTGATGCCGCGCTCCCGTGCCCGGTCCTCGATCGCCTTCACGATCAGGTGGCCGATGTCGCGGTCGGACTTCGCCTCGCCAGGCGGGTCGACAGCGCGGTCTATGAAGACGAAGTTGAGGTGGTGTGGGGAGGGCATGCTGTTTCCGAGCTTCTCGTAGTGCTGGGCGGCCGGGAGGATGTAGTCGGAGTGGAGGCCGGTAGTGTTGATGCGGAAGTCGATGGAGACGATCATCTTGAGCTTGGGCCAGAGCTCCTTCAGCAGTTGTGTCTGGCCGCCGCGGTGGCGACGGAGCATGTTGCCGCCGGCCTCGATGAGGACTCTGGGCTCGACGTCTTTCCAGGTCTTGGCCATGAATTTGTCCCACCAGCCCTTGTCCATGGCCTCTTCGTAGTACTCATCGAAGGTGCGCTTCATGGAGGGGTCGGACCATTCCTTCTTGTTCCAGCGTTCCTTGTAGCCGAACTGGTGGTACCAGAGGAACGCGGGCGGGATCATCGCTCCCTGCCCGGCCATGCGGGCGGCGCCCGATTCCAGGAACCGGTTCATGATCATCTCCAGGGTCATGGTCGGGTCGTCCTGGGACATCATCCGGCGCACGGACATCATCTGGCGCTGGAACTCCTTGGCGGCGTCCTGACCGGGGCGGCCCTTGGCAGAGAGGAAGGCGAAGCCGTCCAGGCCAAAGATGGACCAGGAGCGTGTACCAGTGCCCTGTTTGCCCCAGTTGCCTGTAAGGCCAAGGAGGAGGGCCATGGCGCGCTCCATGAGATCGCCGTGGTAGTACTTTCCGGAGTTCCAGCCGCTGAAGATCTTGGTGCGCTTCGTGGCGGCCTTCCGCGCGACTGTCCGGATCATGTCCGGATGGACCTTGCAGATTTCGGCGGCCTTCTCCGGCGTGTAGTCCTCGAGCAGCTCGATGAGGCGCTGGAAGACGGGCTGAACTTCGACTTCCTGACCGTTGACGAGCTTGACCGTGAAAGTGCCTTCAAGTGCAGGGCTGGCTTCGCCCAAGGCGAGGGTGCCGCGCGGGGCGGGTACAGCCTGCCTGGACTTCGTGTCCCACCAGAAGAACTGGTCCTCGCGGTCTCCCATGTTGACCTCAGGGCCGCGGAGGAACCGGCCGGTGTCCTTGCGTACCAGCATCCCGAGGTCTGTCTGTTCCTGGACGAACTTCTTGTTGTAGAGCTTCTCGTCGATGATGACCTTACACATGCCCAGGGCGAGAGCGGCATCAGTGCCAATGCGGACCGGGATGTGGGCGTCGGAGTGGATTGTCGAGGGGCTGTAGTCCGGGGCGATCGTTATGACCTCGCCGCCGTTGTACCGGGACTCCATCGTGTAGTGAATCCAGTGGATGTTGGTGTAGACCGGGTTGCAGTGCCAGATGAGGGTGAGTTCCGCCAGGAACCAGTCGTCCATGGAGGAGACCGGATTGAACTTGCCCCAGGTCATGTAGTAGCCGGGGCTCCAGTCCTGGAACTCGGCGTTGCCGTCAGTGAGGGGTGACCCAATGGTGCTGAGGTATGCGCGCGATGGAGCGGCGCCGACCTCCGGCGTCATGAGGGTGAGGACGGACTCGGGGCCCTGGTCCTCGCAGGCGTCGAGGATGGCGTCGGCGATCTCCGTCAGGGCCTGCTCCCAGGACACCGGCTCGAACTGGCCGGAGCCGCGCTCTCCGGTCCGCTTAAGGGGCTGGGTGACGCGGTCGGGAGCGGTGTGGAGGTAGCCCCAGCAAGCGCCCTTCTGACAGCCCATGGGGTTCATGTCCGGCACGCCCTTTTGGATTACCGGGAGGTGCCCGCTCTGTTCCTCGCGGACGATCTTGCCGTCACGTACATAGACGTGGAAAGGGCAGCCGCCGGGGTAGCAGTCGACAGCGTGGCTGCCCCAGGTGACCTTGTCCCATTTCCACCTGTCCCTGTATTGCTCGGCCCAGGGTGAGCCGTCCACGCGGTTACTGACACTTTGTTTCATCGATACCTCCCGCTCGTACTTCGAGTCATGAGTTTCGCTAGTCCTGCTTTTCGGTATGAGTATCAGCGGCACCCACAAGGGTGGGTAGTCAGGCAGCGGGTGTGTTTTGAGTGTCCGGTTTTCCCCCACCTCCCGAGACGCGGGCTGCCAATTGGGAGAGCGAGGACGACCGGGCCACCTACGACCCGGACTGGACGGCGGCGGCCGCCACCGGCAGCTCCTCTCGGGATGGAAGGGGGAATGCGCGGCGGGCCAGTCTCAGCAGTTGGTCGGCTGCGATGCCGGCGAGGAAGCCCCAGGCCAGGTTGCCGGTGGCGAAACCGATTCCAGCGATCGCGACGACGATGGCTCGCTCGGGCCATCCCCGCACATCCCGGGCGAGGAGCGAATGTTGAATGCCGACGAGGCAGAGAAGCGCGGCCAGCACCGGCAACGGGATCAACGCGAAGAAGTGCGCAGCACCGGAACCGAATCCAAGAGCCAGCACGATCAGGATGCCGCCCAGCATCACCGTCGCGCCTCCGGTGCGTGCGCCGAAGCGGTAATGGGCGGTATGCCCGCCGGCGCCATGGCAAACGGGCATGCCGCCGAGGATTCCGGCGGCGGTGTTGGCGATGCCCTTGGAGATCAGGACGCTGCGGTGGCTCACCTTACTGGCCCGGTCTCCGTAGTATCCACGGGCGGTCTCGGTGCTGGCGATGACGGCGTTGCCGAGAGTGAGGGGAATCTGGGGCAGTACAAGGACGAGGAAGGCTGTGAGCAGTGTCGCGGGGGCGGGGAGATCCGGAGAGTGAAGGACCGGGCCGGGCATGGATGAGGAAAGAGGAGAAGGCGCGGCGAACGCACCAACGAGGAGTGCCGGTGGGAGCAGCAGGAGCATGAACGGTACGCGAGTCCGCGAGGAGGCTACGAAAATGAGCGGCAGCAGCGTCACGGTCGCGAGAAGCGCGATCGGTACGTAGGATCCCGACAGATGGATGCCGAAATCCTCACCACCCCGGACAATTGGCCCCGATGTAGCGAGGCGGTAGCCGGACTGGATCAGGAGGAGGCCGACGCCGAGCTGAATGCCGCGAACGACATGTCGTGTAAAAAGGGACGAGAGGGGACGGATGAGGTTGGTGAACGCGAGGAGGAGAAAAATCGCTGCCATAACCAGTCCGGCGGCCGACACGATCTCAGGCGACAGTCCTTGGGCGATGGCAATGGCCGCCATTGCCTTGAGTGGCTGGACCGGCATGGGGATGCGGAAGTACAGACCGCTGAGGAGGTAGGTCGCGCCGAAGACGAGGAGTACACTCGTTGGATTGAAGCCGTTGGCGATGATGAGTGTGGCGACTATCGGGATCATCACGCCGATGTCGCCCAGGCCACCGCTCAGTTCCTGAGCATCGAAGCGCAGACCCCTGGTCAGTCCGGTGAGCTTGGGGCTAAGCGGTCGCCACACGCTGCCGCCGCTGAACCCAGTGATGGCGCGCGAAATCGAGGTCGGCAACAGTGTTCATGTTGAACCCGCTCAGGTTGCCTGGATCGATCCTGCCAACCTGTCGCTCGCCAATGAATCGCACGGGTATCCGGTCTAGCAGTGACC
>JBDSHD010000255.1:0-4790 GCA_039918655.1 Dehalococcoidia bacterium
GACGTGCAAACGGCGTCGCTACCCGTCGCTATCCATTCCTTCCCGAAGGTGGACTGACATGACGCCAAACCGTGCCGCCGAACCAACGGCGACCTACGAGAGTGCAGGGGTGGCCCGGATCGACCACAGCCCCGGTTTCAGGGCACTCCTCGGTGAACTGACGAAAACGTTCGCCCTCCGCCCGGATATCGGTCGCTCGCAACTCGGCTTCGGCTGCTACGCCAGTATCCTCGACATCGGCGGCCCCCAGGCCATCGCCATCTCGACGGATGGCATCGGCACCAAGGCGATCATCGCCCAGATGGTGGATCGCTACGACACCGTCGGTATCGACTGCGTCGCTATGAACGTCAACGACGTGATCTGCGTCGGCGCCGAACCCATCAGCATGCTCGACTACATCGCCGTCGAGACCGCCACTGACAGGCTCCTGGCCGAGATCGGCATCGGCCTCCGCGAAGGCGCGGTCCAGGCGAACATCAACATCCCCGGCGGCGAAATCTCCCAGATCAAGGAAATCATCCGCTCCGAGCGCCCCGGCTACGGCTTCGACCTCGTCGGCACCTGCGTCGGCCTCGTCGATAAGGACAAGATCGTCGCCGGCGCCGGCGTGGAGCCCGGCGACGTCATCATCGGCCTCGCCAGCACCGGCATACACAGCAACGGCCTCACTCTCGCCCGCGAGGCCCTGCTCGGCCGCGCCGGTTTCACGGTCGACACCCACATCGCCGAACTCGGCCGCACCGTCGGCGCGGAGCTGCTGGAACCAACCCGCATCTACGTCAAAGCCGTCATGCCCATGCTCCGCGAGGACCTCAAACTCTCCGCGCTTTGCCACGTCACTAGCGACGGCTTCCTCAACCTCTCTCGCGTCAGCGCCCCCGTCGGCTTCGAGATCGAGTATCTCCCGGACCCCCAGCCCATCTTCAACCTCATCCAGTCCGCCGGGCAGGTAAGCGACAAAGAGATGTTCCGCGTCTACAACATGGGCGTCGGCTTCTGCGTCGTCTGCGCCCCCGAGTCCGCGGCTCGCGTGCAGGAACTCGCCGCCGCCGCAGACTGCCAGTCCTGGCTCATCGGCTACTGCACGGACGACCCGTCACGCACCGTCAACATCCGACCGAAAGGCCTCGTCGGCCACGACGGCCGCTTCGAGAAGGTCTAGCCTGAATCCGCTTACCCTCTGAGCAGAACGGAGGACACGCCCCCGTGTCCAAGGCGGCGTGCGCCTGAACCAGAGCCGAAAGAAAACTGGAGCCAACGCGGGGATTCGAACCCCGGACCTGCTGTTTACGAAACAGCTGCTCTACCACTGAGCTACGTTGGCGTCCGGATTACCTATTGTATTGGACGCTAGTTCAGCCCGCCAACGTTGCGTAGGGCGTCCCCGAATGACTAGATCTCGACGTGAGTCACGAGCGAGACGGGTATGCGCAGAAGGCGGCTCGCCACTCGCTGCACGGTCGCTGCATCGCCGGTTGTGTAGAAGTCGAACGTCGGCTCAGCGTTGCTCGCCAGCATGTCCCACTCCGCCAGCACCTGGCGCACCCGTCTGGCCACGGGCTTGGACGGGTCATACAGCGTGAATCCGGGGCCCAGGAGTGATTTGATCCGGTGACGCAGGAACGGGTAGTGCGTGCAGCCGAGACCTACCACGTCTGCGTCGCTCTTGCGCACGGGTTCGAGGTGCCGCTCGAGCAGCGCCGTCGTCGCCTTCGTTCCCACCAGCCCGCTCTCCACCAGGTCTTCAAGGCCGTCACAACCGACGTTCACCACCTGCTTGCCGGGGGCGAACTCCTCGAACAACCCCGCCAGGTACGCACTCTTTGAGGTCGCTGGAGTGGAGAGAACGGCGATCGTCCCGGTGCGCGTGCGGCTGGATAGCGTCTTGACCACGGGCACGACTCCGACGAACGGAACCTCGGGGAACCTGCCCCTCAGATACGAAATAGCGTGCACCGTAGCGGTGTTGCAGGCGACGACAACGATCTTGCAGTCCTTCTCCAGCAAGAACTGGGTGATCCGATCCGTCAGACCCTCAAGCTCTGTCGTGCTCTTTTCTCCGTACGGGACATGGCCACTGTCGGCGAGGAACGTGATGCTTTCCTCGGGCAAGAGTCTCCTGATGGCCCTCCAAACGGATAAGCCCCCAACGCCGGAATCGAATGCGCCGATTGGCCTGTTATCCATCGATGCTCCCTCGTGCGAGTTCGCTGTTGAATCTGATGCTATGACAGCCGCCCACGCGAATGCTAATGATTAGAACGCCGGGCTCGGCGGCGGAGATACCTTTACCCTTAGTTGAAGCGCCGCGATAATCTGAATATGCGGAAAACATTCCTTGTATTACTGTTTCTCGGAGCACTCGCCCTCACGATGACGGCCGCCTGCGGTGACGACGACGATGAGTCATCGGCATCAGTCACCCCGGTTGCCACCCAGACGGCTCCAGGCACACAAACACCAAACGCTGATTGCCCAGCGCCGCTGGAGCCAGTACCGGAGGCAGATATGACAATGCAGTTCACGCAGGCTCCCGAGATGACAGTGGATGCCGCCAAGGAGTACACGGCCACCGTGAAAACAGTACGCGGCGACTTCACCATGAGAATGCGCCCGGACCTTGCTCCGCAGCACGTCAACTCGTTCGTGTTCCTGGCCCGGGAAGGTTACTTCGACGGTGTCACGTTCCACCGGGTCCTGCCGGGGTTCGTCGCACAGACAGGCGATCCCACGGGCTCCGGTTCTGGCGGTCCGGGATACACGGTTCCCGGCGAATTCACGACCGAGGTTAAGTTCCAGCGTGCGTCCGTCGGTATGGCACGGACATCGGACCCGAACAGCGCTGGCAGTCAGTGGTTCATCAACTACTCCGCCACGCCCAGTCTCGACGGCCAGTACACGATCTTCGCTGAGGTGACTGCGGGCATGGAAGTCGTGGACTGCATCACACCGCGCGATCCGAGCACCGGCGCGGCCCTGCCGCCCGGGGACCAGATCATCTCAATCGAGATCGCGGAGAGCTAACGCTTCCCGTCAGATTCGCCAAGGCCGCTCTGCCCCAGCCTGAGGATCAGGGTCTGAACCTCCTGACTCGTCATCCCGAATCGCTGTAGCGTGTGCCGTACGAACTGCATCGCTACCTCAAGCTCCGGATCGACCACGCGCGCCACCCCGATCAGGTGTAGGCGGTCTCGGCTTTGCTGCGCATTCGCCCGCGCTACAACATCGATGCGCCGGTTTAGTTGTCTCGCTGTCGCCGCAACCGACTCAACCTGACGCTGATCCAGCACCGTAATCGCGAGAATCCATGCGCGCTTAATGCCCGCCTGCTCAAGGATCGACGGTATCGCGGCGTTCCCAAGCACAATGGGGACACCGTCCGCCGAGAGTTGCCGGAATACCACTGGATCCTCGTCTATCACCGAATAGCGAAAGCCTCTTCTCGCCAACGCGGCGGCCAGCGCTCGCCCGGCAGTGGTGTATCCAACGATGATCGCGTGGTTCACAAGACGCGCTTCATTCGGTATGAACGCGGCAGTCCGGGGTTTCAGCACCGGTCCGATCACAGGCGCTTCTCGCGCCCACTCGAGAACCCGCTTATGGATAGCGAACAAAAGTGGCGCGATGATGATCGACAACAGCACGCTCGCGAGGAGGGCATCGGTCAGGTCCGCCGAAATGACCCCCTCGTCCAGTGCTTCTTCCCCGATGATGAACGAGAACTCGCCCATGCTGCCCAGGGCCACAGCCGTCGGAACCGCCGTCCGCAGCGGGTAACCCAGCAGCGCTGCCACACCGCCGATCAGCACGATCTTCCCGAGGACGGCCACCGCCGTCAGCGCCAGCACGATGTCCAGATGGTTCCGGAATGCGTCCGGCTCGATCAACATCCCGATCGCCACGAAGAACACCACCGCGAAGATCTCGCGCAACGGCAGGACCTCCGTCAGCGTGCGATGAGCGTACTCGGACTCCGAGATAAGAAGCCCGGCCAGGAACGCGCCGAATGCGATCGACAGTCCCGCCTCCGCCGATACCGCCGCCGTCCCTAGCGCCATCGCAACTATGGCTACCAGGAACAGTTCCCGCGCCCGGGACGCTGCGACCCGCCCCAGGACCCTCGGCAGCAGCCACGTGCCACCCACGAACACCGCTATCAGCAGCGCTCCCGCCTTCGCCACCGCCAGGGCGAGTTCAGTGGGCACATCCTCCGCGTCCCCCGCCATCGCCGGGATCGTTGTCAGCATGAAGATCACCGCCAGATCCTGCACGAGCGCCGTCACTATCGTGAGCCGCCCTGCCGTCGCTCCCAGCAAGCCGTGGTCTTCCAGCAAGCGAAAAGCCACCATCGAACTGGCCACCGAAACAGCCATTCCGGCAATGACCGCCTCTTCTGCTTCCAGGCCGAGTGCCAGGCCCGCGATCGTGCCCAGACCCGCCATCGCGACAGTCACGCCGACGCCGCCGCCGAGCGCCATCCACCTGTACTGCCGGACCTCCCGCAACGAGAACTCGATTCCCAGCGTGAACATCAGCAACGCCACGCCCAGGTCCGCGATCAAGCGAACATCCTCGATGTCCCCTGAAGGCCCGGGTGTATGCGGTCCGATCGCGATCCCGGCGGCCAGGTAGCCCACTATCGTGGGCAGCCGCAGCAGGCGTGCGGCCATACCGCCGAAGACGGCAGCTACAGCGACAACTGCAAGATCACCAACGAGTCCAAGTTCTTCCATAAGCGGGGTAGGCTCAAACTGCCAACATGGGAAAGGGGGGGTGAGCCTCAGTTT
>JBDSHD010000256.1:0-7337 GCA_039918655.1 Dehalococcoidia bacterium
AAATATGACCTTGCCCGCCGGACCCCGGACGGGGTGCGATTCTCCCGTGCCGTCGGAGATTTTGACAGTATTCTCCTCGGTGATGGCGATGAAGAACGGCTCATCAGGCGAGCCGGCACTCCAGGCCGCGTCGAATTCAGTCGTGCCCACGAGGATCGAGGCCTCATCGGCGCCATTTGCTACCATCGACGGGAACGTGAACCGCGCGTAGGGCGCGCCGGTAGCGTCGAAGAAGCAGATATCGTGGGTTCCGACGAAGTTCTGGCCCGCGTCGGTCATGCGCAGTTCCACGTACTGTACGTTCGCGTCTCCGTTGGCCCCGGCCATAACTCCGTATATGCGCATCAGGTGGAATGCGCCGTGCGATGTATCGGCTGAGGAGAAGACCCCCAACGCGACGGCAAGTATCCCGACGCTGAGCGGTAGGATTGCCTTCTTCATTCGACTCCCTCCCTGTGAATGAGCGGCTTCCGCGTCTCGTGGTGGCTACTATACGATGATCAAAGTCTCCTGGTTTCATTTCGGACTACGGATTTTCGACAGATCATCGCCCCACCGATCGCCTGGATCCGGGATCCGAAGTTCGTTTGGGAGATTCGCACATCCGGCCCGCATTTCAATTCGGGAATTGCAGTGCGATGCGTCGGTTGGGTGGACCTCTACTCCCGCAATGCGAGGCCGATGAGCCGATACGTGAGCTTCGCGGCGAGCTGTGCGTTGGCTCGTGGGCCCAGGGATGGCGCTAGTTCCGTCACGTCGAAGCCGACGATGCGGTGCCGGCGCGAGACGATGTCGAGCAGGTCCGATACCTCGTCCCAGTGCAGGCCGCCCGGCTCGGGTGTGCCTACAGCTGACATAACGGACGAATCGAGGGCGTCGAGGTCAAACGTCACGTAGACGTTGTCAGACAGCTGATCAGCCAGCGCTTCTGGACCAAGCGCCCGGTACTCTCGCGGCTGGTAGAAATGGAAGCCTTGCTCGCGGATGTGGTCGTACTCCTCCCGCTCGGCACTACGCAGGCCTACCTGGGTGACGGGAGCAATCTCCGAGATGCGGCGGAGAGTGCAGGCGTGGTTGTAGATCGAGTCGAGGTACTCGTCTCGCATATCGGCGTTCGCGTCGAAGGCCAAGACGGAAAGCTCGGGATGTCGCTTGGCGTGAGCGCGCGCTGCTCCCACTGCCACGGTGTGCTCGCCGCCGAGAGTGACGACGAACTTACCGGCGTCGATCTGCTCGCCGCCGACAGACTCGATGCGGTCGATCATGGCGGCGGCGTCACCGGTGTGGACGGCGAGTTCCGGCAGGGTGTGGATGCCCACCCGGTACGGCTCGGCATCGATCCCAATGTCGTACAGCTCCATCACCGCGGAGGCGTCGATAATCGCCGATGGGCCCTCACGGGAGCCGCCCCAACCGGAGGCAGTGCTGTCGTACGGTACCGGCAGCACGACGACTCGGGCGTGCTCGTAGGCGCTATGCTCGTCTGCGAGCCAGGCGAAGTTGCGTGGTGGTGAGAACCGCTCGTCCAGAGGCATCGAAGGATCGTCTGTCATTGTGGCCCGTAAGTAAGGTACTCGCCCGCGCCCTCAAAGCCAATTCGCTCGTACACAGGGTAGCCGAGCGCCGACGCGTACAGCGTCACCATGTCGCAACCCTGCCTGAAGCCTTCCGTCATGCAAGCGCGTGTGATGGCGTCTCCATGTCCCTTGCGCCGGTGTTTCTCGGTCGTCGCGATGTGGTAGAGGCCTGCGGTGCCTTCGTGCACGACCATCTGGCCCGCGGTTGCCGGTTCGTCGCCCTCGTAACCAATCCAGGCATACCAGCCCGGTGTCTCCATCAGCGCGCGGTTATAGACCTGTGCCAGGTACTCCGGCGGCCAGTCGAAGCACTCCCCGACCAGCGCAATCATCGCGTCGAGCCCACGTTGGTCCTGCACTCGATCGATTCGCATGCCTGTTTTCCGAGCCGGTGTGAGGTCACCTCGGAAGAACATGCCCGGCATCGCACCTTCGTACTTCAGATCAATCGAGGCCAGCGTGCCGAACTCCTCGTCGACCTCCGGACGCACGCGTACACGCAGTGGATGCTTGTTCTCGGCGTACCAGGTTGTGGCGTCGCGCACGTCATCAAGCCGGGCCGTGGATGACGTCACGAAGATGTGGTTGAACGCGCGCTTGGGGACCGGGTTACTCACGCACGAGAAGCCGTCGCCCTTCCACGCCCGTCCACCCGCGGCTTCCGACCACATCTGGAACGCGCGGATGAGGTTGCGTTCGGCACGGACTGCCGGGGAATCGTTGTCCAAGGGACTAGTTCGCAGCTTGTCCGAGGGGCTTCGCTTCCTCGCTGCTGTAATCCCAGTCCAGATGGGGAAGGGTGCGGCCCGCGTAGGCCGCCCTCTCCGTGAGGGCGCTCACAATTAACGGAAGGGCGATCGTCGCCTCGGAGTAGAGGGTGACGAAGCGCGCGTCCGGGGCGATCTTGCGCCAGGACATCGCCTCCTCGAAGGTGCAGCCCGAGAGGCCGCCCCACTGCGGCTGATCCATCGTGATCTGGATGCCGTAACTGTGCCCTGGACGCTGTCGGCCGAACAGGTATCCGGCGACGCCGCACTGCTGAATGTAGTTCTTGGGTGTGCCGCCGCCAACGTACATCACAGCGCTCTTGTTGGAGGTGAGAGAAAGGTGGGCCAGCTCCAGTAGGTCACCGATGACGTCGAACTGGATCCGCCTCCCGGTGCGGAGACGGCCCTCAGCGACGGCGAGTCCGTGGACGCTATCTCCGAAGGCAGGACAGTAGATCGGGACGCCATGCTTTGCGGCGGCGGTGAGAATGCCCTCTTCCTTAGCGACGGGGACCATCGTCTCGCCCAGCATCGAGAAGTACTCGCGAGTGGTGTACGGACGGCTCTCGTCGAGGGTTAACGAGAACTCGGTGCAGAACCGCTCGGCCCGGGCGAACTCGTGCTCCGGGGCCAGCACATCGTAAAAGCGGACCACTCTCAAATTAGCGAGGCGAACGTCATCGCCGTCAGGATCAGTCTGGCCGTGGGCGAAGCCCAACGATTCGTAAACGTCGTGATAGAGGTTCGCCCCCGTCGAGACAAGGACGTCGATCATTCGGTTCTCGATCATGTGGACGATGACCGGCCGCATCCCGGCTGGCACCATCGCGCCGGAGAGGCCAAAGAAGATGGTGGCCTCGTCCTTGAGTGCTGCTCCCCAGACATCCGTGGCAACGCCCAGATTGCGGGCCTGGAACGCGGTCGCGCCCATCCGGTCGACGATCTGCGCCGTCGACGAATTGCTGTCTATACGGAAGGGGACCAGCGGGTCGGATTCGGGAGCGGCACGTTCGCCGCTCCCATGCTGGTGGTGCATGAACCTAGACTACAGCCAGTTCCGGCTCGCTCTTGGAGGTCAACGGCTCAAGGTTGCGAGGAATGCTCTGCACGTCCATCTTGCGCAGGGAGAACCGCCGCTTGAGTTCGTCCAGGATGGGTCCGGCGTCGAAATCCTTACAGGAGAAGACGTCTGCCCAAACAAGACGGCGCTCTGGAAACGTGTGCATCGAGATGTGGCTCTCGGCGATCATCACGTATCCCGAGACGCCCCAGTCCTCCGGCTTGCTTCCTGTATAGCGGAGGACCATCGGCTGCGTGATCTTGGTCATCCCCATCATTTCGGGGACCTGATCCAGGATCACGCGTACGGCATTTTCATCCGCAAGCTGGTCCGGATCACCTCCGTATCCGTCAACGATGACATGCATCGCTATCCCTCCTCTTCACAAACTAACGGCCCCCTCACGGGAACCGTGGAGAGACCCGCCCCGTCGCTCCGCGACACGGGCGGCTATTCATTTACACAAGGGTGAATACTAACAGGAACAGACGGCCCCATCAAAGATTATGCGTGACAATTTACGTCCAAATCGAGCTAATACAGAATGAGGGCTTTCATTCTCAGGCCCTCACTATTAATTCTCTTCCGGTCGCTGGTTAATACGGGTTTTCTACCGGCGTGTGTTGCTTTGTTCACGGGCCCCGCGGAACGCTGAGCATCATGGCATCGAGCGCGATCCGCGGCTGCACGTTCATGGTCAGGTTGTGACTGGCCCTCACCAGTGACTCGACGAAGTCCTTCACGTCTTGAAGCGTGTAGGCTCCGGCGTCCTTTTGGAGGTCCGCCAAGCGATCGCTGTTGACCACGGATTCTGGAGATCCGGACTGGAGCACCATGACATCTCGCCACCAGAGGGTCCATTCATCGAGGCTGGACAGTGCCTTCTGGCGGTTCTTCCGGAACGCCTCCGCGAGATTTTGGGCCAACTCGAACCGCTCCGCCAACTCCATGTCCGGCAGACGGTGCACCTCGTCAAGGGATTCCTGCCTGGATTCAAGGAAGCGCTTATCGTCAACAGCACTCAAGGCCCAGCCGGCGCGCCCCGCCGCCAGCCGCCCGATCAGGGACGCCCGGTCCGGTTCCACGCCGCGGCCGCGCAACGCCGCCTCGATCTCACTGGCGGGCACCAGCGAGAACGGCACAACGGAGCAACGAGACCGAACCGTCTCCAGCAGTCGATCTGCGTCAGTTGTGATGAGAATGAAAACGACGTGCGGCGGCGGCTCCTCCAGGCTCTTCAGGAAGGCGTTCTGGGCGCTAATGTTCATGAATTCCGCAGGAGCGACGATGATGACCCGCTTTCGGCCTTCGTAGGGAGCCAGGGCGATTGACTGCTCCACCTCGCGCAGTTGCTCGACGCTGATGTCACGGCGGGCAGGCCCATCCTCGCTGATTTCGACTGTCACCGTCTGAACGTCGGAGTGAATGCCCGCTGCGATTCGGTGGCACTGCCCACATTCCTCGCAGGGCCGGTCGTCTGCGGTGCAATTCAAAGCCTGCGCAAGGAGCCTCGCTGCAGTGGCGCGGCCGGTGTGCTCCGGACCGGCGAGGAGGTAGGCCTGCTGCGCGCGGTCCGACTCTAGCGATCGTTGCAGGATGTTAAGGGCCCGTGAGTTACCGATCAGCGACCAGGGCATGGGCACATACTACATCGGAGCCAGGGGTAATCCGGAAGGGAAGGCTGGCGGAGGGGGTGGGATTCGAACCCACGAGGGAGGTTACCCCCCCTACCCACTTAGCAGGCGGGCGCACTAGGCCACTATGCGACCCCTCCGGATAGCGTGACACGAGTATATCAGCGCTGTGAATTGTTTCGGCAGTGAGGCTTGTCTATCTGGCGGCGGATTCAACGAGCTCAATCGGCTCGAAGATGCGCTTCTTCAGCGCTTCCCGGGGCGGATCGATGTAGATTGCCGCCCAACCGCAGGCCTGTTCGCAGAGGCGGCAACCCGTGCAGCGCTTCTCGATCACGCTAGCCACACCGAAGAAGTCGCCTACCTGCTCGCCGCTCGTGTCCAGTTCGAGGGCGTCGAACGGGCAGACGTTGATGCAAAGCTCGCAGCCGGAGCCGATGCAGTTATCCTGGATGACGATCGCCTTGGGCCACTCGCGGCGGGGGAAGCCCTTGCCCAGGTCGCCTTCACCGTCGGCGATGCACTCCACCGGGCAGACGACGCCGCAAGCGCCGCAGTCAATGCAGAGAACAGGGTCGATGATGTGCATGGCGTTTCGGTCGCCGGTGATGGCGTCAGTCGGGCAGCGCTTCGTACACGCCGTGCAGCCGATGCAGGTCTCGAGGATCTTGTAGGCCATCGCAGTATCCGGTTTCAGTCTACCGAAGCGACGGAACTCTTAGCAAACGAATCACTTCACTAATCCAGACGTTAGACTGCGATCTTCTGTTCCTTCAGCACCTGCTCCATTATCGCGCCGATGTCCGCCGGCGAATCGACGATCGTTGCGCCGGCGCTGCGGAGCGCATCCTTCTTCGCCTGCGCTGTTCCGGCGGCACCGACGATGATCGCGCCCGCGTGTCCCATCCGACGTCCTGGAGGCGCCGTGGCGCCAGCGATGAAGGCGATAACCGGCTTGCGCATCTCGTGGGCGATGAACTCCGCTGACTGCTGTTCCGCCAGGCCGCCGATCTCGCCGATCAGTACGACCGCCGCTGTGCCAGGGTCGTCGTTGAACATACGCAACGCCTGTACTTGATTGGTGCCGATGACTGGGTCGCCGCCCACACCGACGCATGTACTCTGGCCGATACCGCGCGCCGAAAGCTGGGCTACAGCTTCGTAGACGAGCGTGCCGGAACGTGAGATGACGCCAACCTTGCCGGGCAAGAAGACGTTTCCCGGCATGATTCCCACTCTCGCCTCGCCTGGAGTGATGACGCCGGGGCAGTTGGGGCCGATGAGTGTGATATCAGATCCCTGGAGAAAGCGGCGCACGCGCACCATATCCATGGTCGGTACACCCTCGGTGATGCAGATGACGACGGGAACCTCCGAGTAGGCGGCCTCCAGTACGGCGTCCGCCGCGAAAGGCGCCGGCACGAAGATCAGTGCGCAGTTGGCATCGGTCTTCGCTACCGCGTCCTTCACGGTGTCGAAGACTGGCACGCCCTCGGCGGTATCACCGCCTCGTCCGGGTGTTACGCCAGCGACAACGTTGGTACCGTACTCGATGCAACGCCGCGTCTGGAAGGAGCCTTCCTTCCCGGTGATGCCCTGCACAAGGAGGCGTGTGTGGTTTCCTACGAGAATGCTCATGCAGGTGCTCCTGTGGCGACTTGAGCGCGGATGAACGCGCCGGTGCGGTCGATAGCCTGTTGTCCTTCGGGTAGGATGCCGGCAAAGGCCGGGAAGACGTGGATCATCTCGTCCCAGACTTCGATGGTGACATCGACGCCTGATGCCTTCATCTTCTCGGCGACGCGGGTTGAATCGTCCAGCAGCACCTCGGCGTCACCCACGATGATCAACGTCGGTGGCAGTCGGGAGAGGTCCGCGTAGAGCGGCGACACCAGCGGGTCTGTCACCGACACCTCGCCGTGGTACAGCGCGGCGGCGCCTCCCCCCTGGTCGGGATTGATCCAGGGGTCAATGTCCTTGCGCGTCTTGACGGACTCGCCGGTGAAAGCCAGATCGGTCCATGGTGAGTACAGCACCGCTGCGGCCGGCAGCCGATCCCCGGCGTCGCGAAGCGAGATGAGGGTGGCGAGGGTAAGGCCGCCACCCGCGGAGTCCCCGCCAATGATGATGGTCCGCGGGTCAACTCCTTGCGCCAGCAGCCACTTGTAATTGGACAACGCGTCTTCAAGGCCCGCCGGGAACGGGTTCTCAGGGGCAAGACGGTAGTCGATCGCAAAGACACGCGCGCCCGAGGCTGCGGATATTCGCGCGAGCATGCCTCGGTGAGTGCTGAGTGAGC